>USLP01000097.1 GCA_900555525.1 uncultured Eubacteriales bacterium | reverse complement strand
CCCGTAGCTGTCTGGGATATGTCAAATATCGGAGCTTACAGTTCAAATACACAGTATATTTACGATACAAACGGCAATAATCCGTTAAACGCTTATTTCAGCGTAACAAGAGGGAAGTTTAACGGAAATGAAAATTCTTCGGACACAATTTCCGATTTGGGAAAAGATTATTTTTTCCTTGACGGCGACAAAAATGAAGAAATTTTAAATACTATTGACGGAGCTTTCACTTTCAGTACGTGGATAAAGCTTGATGAAAATTTTGACAGAACGGTGGGCGACGGAACGGCAATTTTTAGAATTTCAAAGGGTGCAAACACAAATCATCCTGTTCAGCTTTCACTTAATAAGCATAGAAACGTCAGCAATGAACTTGACGGCGGAAAGCTTATATTTATAAGAAATTTTGATTCCGGCGCAGTTTATGCGGAAATATCCGAAATAATACCTCTTAATGTATGGACGAACATCATTCTTTCATATGATTCATCGTCTTGTGATAATTTGCCGACAGTTATCATAAACGGAAAAAATATTCCCATAAGCCAAAACAATGCGGTAAACAAACCGAGCGGCAATGCTAAGCTGCATACTGCCGGAAGCGATACGTTTGAAATGGGACGAAGCTTTGGAGGTTCATTCCTGTTTTTGAGGGGCTGTACAATGAGCGAAACAAGACTTTACAGCGGTGTTATGGATGAAAATTCAGCAATAGAGCTTTATGATGAATTTTGTGAAAAAAACAGCAATACTTATAATGTGTCGGTTTTAAATAACAATTCGGATACCGATTTTACCGCAGTAAAAGAAGGAAAACTTGATATAAAAATCGAATCTTCACTTCTTGATGCCGAAACTTTAAATTCTGATAATATAAAGCTTACGGATTCGGATGGAAACGAAGTAACCTCAATTGTAACAAATGACAACGGACTGTACACACTTCACATTGACTTTATAGAGGAAGGCGAATACACACTTACGCTCTCAAAAAATATAAAAGGAGTGTCGGGTGATTATTACAGAGTTTCCGACAAAAAATATAATTTTTCCGTAGCGTATAACAGCGAATTGCGGGATAGAACGGTAAGCGAAATAAATACGCTTTTCGCCGACGAGGCAAAAACGAATGAAGATGTTATGAACACGGTTATTAACGATTACAACTATATTCTTTCGCTTGATGTTTCGGTAACAAGCAATTTTTCAAAGATAATAAATAAAGATTCTGTTTTTGGACTTTTGAGAAAGCAGTCTTATACCTCAATTGACGATATTAAAACCGCTTTTGCGGAAAATGTTCAGCTTCAGGCAAAAAAAGACATAGACGACGGTATAAGCGAATTTAATAAAGCATTATCCGAAAAAAATCTTACCAATCTTAAAGATGTAATTTTCATAAAGTACCAAACAGTATTTAAGCTTGATACTGCACAATATGACACTCTTTCCGATAAGGATAAGGCGCTTTCAAATATGTTCGGAAAAACCGCAAAAACAATCGATGATGTTGCCGAGTTTTTTGCAAACGCAGTTTCTTTGGAAAAGCTTAACGAAAGAAAAACAGAGTTTATGAACGGTTTACCCTCACAAACTGCCGATACACTTGAAGACTATCTGACATCTTATTCCGATATATCGGAAACAGATATGCAAAATGCCGATTTTATCGAAAATAAAACAAAAGTTTTGCAGGATATTTTAGATGCGGATATAAAAAGCACGGACGAGCTGAAAAAGGTATTTTATCAAAGTGTTCTTCTTAATGCAATGAATAGCGTTAAGGTTGGTAACCGAGCGAAAACCGAACAGCTTTTGACTGTTTATTCCGATTATTACACAGCTCCGCAAAATTTCAAAAATGCAGGCAATTCATTAAAGGAAAAGCTGTACAGAAATATAACGGACGGAAGAACATATGAAAATATAACGGATTTGGAAAAACAAATAGAATCCGAAATGAAAAAAATAAAAAATTCCGAAAACAGCGGTAATACGGGCGGGTCCTCATCGGGCGGCGGAGGAAGCAGCAGGTCTGATTCCGTAAAAAGTCCGTCATTCAGCGCAGACACTTCTGTAAAAGAGGAAGAAATTCTGCCCACTCCCGTAGAAGCAAAAACTCCGTTTACGGATTTAAAAGATGTTTCATGGGCTTTGATTCCGATAGAAACACTTTACGAAAAAGGAGTTATAAACGGCAAAAGCGAAACGGAATTTGTACCGAACGATTACGTTACACGTGCGGAATTTGCAAAAATAGTATCGCTGGCTTTTGAAATTCAAACAGATGACACAGATGTAAAATTCAGCGATGTAAATTCTGATGAATGGTGTGCGCCTTTTGTAAATGCTCTTAACAAAACAGGAATAATTTCCGGAATAAGCGATACCTTATTCGGAAAAAACGATTGCTTGACAAGAGCGGATATGGCGGTAATTTTAAAAAGAATTGCAGATTATAAGGAGCTTGCAGTTGCGGAAAGTGAAGAAAACGAAAGTTTTGCGGATAACGACAGCATACCCGAATATGCCCGCAAAGCAGTTTATGATTTAAAGGCAAGCAAAATTCTGAACGGCATGGGAGACAACAGCTTTGTTCCTTTGGGATATGTAACGAGAGCGCAGGCAGCTAAAGCTGTTTATGCCGTTATGAATTTGAAATAGGAGGCTGACAAATGAATAATTTAAAAAGAATTTTTGCAATATTAGCCGCAATAATAATGACCTTTGCTTATATCGTATCTGCCGAAGGTGAATATACCGTAAAAAATACGGAAGAAATTGATTTTTTGTCTGCCCTCGGTTTTGCAGATACAGACAAAACGGATTTTTCCCAAAATATGACAAGAGGAAAATTTGCGCAGATTTATACAAAAATTTTGAATAAAGGGCTTATATATACGGGAGAAGGAAAAACTTTTGCGGACGTCGACGAGAAAAACGAGTATTTTTCCGCCGTTTCGTTTATGAGCCAAATGGGATATATGAACGGTCATTCGGACGGAACATTTCGTCCCAATGGAAATATTTCTTATGACGAAGCAGTATCCGTTATCGTAAAAGTTCTCGGCTATGGCGTAAAAGCTAATGCAAAAGGCGGTTATCCCACAGGCTACAAAATCACCGCAAATGAGCTTAAGCTGTTAAACGGCTTTAATGCGTCGGATACTTCCGCATTGACAATTGACGAGGCTTTTAAGCTTATATACAATTCTCTTTTTATAGCATTGAGCGAACAAACAGAGTTTGGTAAAAAAGTTTCATACAGTTCCGATAAAGGAAATACGCTTTTGAATACCTTTTTGGAGATTGATTATACCGAGGGACTTTTGGAGGATAATTCCTATTCGTCTTTAAGCGGAGACAGCAACATAAAGGACGGCGCAATTTCTGTAAACGGAATCGTTATAGAAAATGCGACAAATTATGCCAAATCATACCTTGGCTATAACGTAAGAGCATATTACAAAACAGACGATACAAAGGCGTTTGTGTATATAACTCTGCTTTCCGATAAGAACGAATGTATAACGATAGACGCAGAAGATATTTTGCCTTCAGCTACACTTACACTCTTAAAATATAAGCAAGGGAAAAACAAAACTCAAAAAACAGCTAAAATAACTGCAAATGCGTATTATATTAAAAACGGTGAAGCCATAAAGTCGCTTACCGATTCCGACCTGAAAATCAAAAGCGGAACCGTTACACTTTTGGATTATGACAACAACAAGGTATATGACGCTATTTTAATAGATGAATACCAAACTGTGGTTTTACAGGGTGTAAACGCAAATCTTGATATGATTTACGGAAAATACGGTGAAAAAATCGATTTAAAGGATGCGGACAGCATAACGGTTAAAGACAAATATGGTGTTGATACATCGATCGGAGCATTAAAGGAATATGATGTCCTGGCAGTTTATGTAGGTAATAAAACGGCAAAAATAGAAATATGTACAGATGTTTTTGTTGGTAAATTATCTGAAATAACTGAAGATTATTATATCATAGGAAATGCTAATCACAGACTTTCAAATGAATATGAAACATCCGGGCTAAGGCTTCCCGAAGTGGGAGATATGGGTACGTTTTATTTCGGAAAAGATCTTAAACTTGCTTTTTACGAAAAATCTCAAACAAAGAGCGTAGGCGTTGCGGTCGGAATGACAAAAGCGGATTCGGTATTCGGTGATAAAAAGCCAAAAGTACGTATATATACAGCAGAAGGAAAATTCAGCGAATTTGACTTTCAGGATAAATTTACATTCTGCGGAGACAGAATAAAATCGGAGGATATATACGCTTATTCGGGATTGTTTGATGCTAACAATGATTTCATAAGACAGGTTGTATTATATGAAATCGGTGATACGGGTGAAATAAGCTCGTTTGATATTGCAGACCCCAATAAGGGAGACGACAAGCTTCAAAGTGTTTCGGCAATGCGTTCATACAGACATTGCAATCCCGGAACAGACGTTATATCGCCGACGGCTACACTTTCGGGAGAAGATAACAGAGCGCTTTTTATTTCAGCAAATACCTATCATTTTAAATTACCTAAAGATATAAATGCCGAACGCTTTTATGAAGTATCAAAGGGCAGTCTGCCGTATAAACATGACGCCGTAATTTCCGATACGCAAGCGTTTTTTACAAATTCCGACTCCAAAAAGTCAGCGGTTGCGGATATTATTACCGCACTTGTAGATACAACGCGCGGAACAAGCGGAGACTGGCATAACCGTTGTACGGTTGTTGAAAGTATTTCAAGAGGAGTCAATCCCGAGGGGGAAGTCTGCGATATTTTGTCGGGTTATCTTGACGGCAAGCTTGAAAAATTCTATGCGATTGACGATACGGAGATCAACGGACTTGACGCAGGTGATGTTATTCAGCTGACACATTATAATAATGAAATACAAAAATACAGAAAAGTATACAGTTCACGCCATGACACAAACTGTGTCGATTGGTACTTGAAGCACAATGCAGACGGAAGGCTTACGGAATTTTACAATATAGAAAATCCCGATGATGTTGATAGTCTTAAATATTATGTAACGAAAGATATGCTTCTTTTGCCAAACAACTACGGTTCAAGGTCATCAGGTTCATTTAACACCGATTTAGGCTCTATGTATGCAACGGGAACGGTTACATATAAAAACGGAAATTATATTATTGTAACCGATAATGACGGCAAAGAATATAACTATTTCTTAAATGAAAACGAATTTGAATATTATAAAACAAGCGCGGTTCGTTTTTCAAAGGAATCACAAACCGTTGAAGCTATAAAAGCATCAGCTGTAAATTTATATGACAGAGTCAACATAATCCCTGAAGCCTACTCTGTGTTAAATGTTCTCGTTATAGAATAAGGGCGGTGCAAGATGAAAAAAATATTTATAGTTTTTATAGTAACACTATTTACTTTTATACTTCCCGTATCGGCGGACGGAAATATTGTTTTAAATGAAGATTTTGAAAGCTTTCGCACGGGAGAAAGCCCCGAAGAAAATTGGTCATATGACACAAATGATAAATCACTTGGCATTTATGCGGAAGTAACGCAGGATCCGACAAATCCCAAAAACAAGGTTTTTAAGTACATACGTTCGACAGGCGATATTGTTTATGCAAAAAGATTTTTTAAACCTTCGGGCGGTAACGTTACGATAGAGTATAAATTTATGATTGATAATACGCCCGATGCAGTTTTGTATGTAGGCTTGGTTCCGGGAGTATATAACCTGATGACATACAAAAACGGCTATGAGTTTTCGG
>USLP01000096.1 GCA_900555525.1 uncultured Eubacteriales bacterium | reverse complement strand
AAATATCGGCGAGCCTCTGCTTCCACGTCTTAACCAAATGACAAAAGACGATTATGCCGTTGTGGAACTTTCAAGCTTTCAGCTTATGTCAATGACAAAAAGTCCCGATATAGCGGTAATCACAAACATTGCTCCGAATCATCTCGATAAGCATAAAGATATGGCGGAATACGTTGAAGCGAAGAAAAACATATTCACCCATGGCTGCAAAAAAGTAATACTTAATGCCGAAAACGATATTACAAAAAGCTTCATTACAGAAAACAGCGTTACATTCAGCCTTAAAAATCCGCAGAAAAACGGCGCATATCTTAAAGACGGCGATATTTTTTATAATGACGAATTTGTTATGAAAGCGTCTGATATAATTCTTCCGGGTATTCATAATGTTGATAACTATTTAGCCGCAATATGCGCCGTTTACGGCTTATGCGGTTTTGAAACTATAAAAAAGGTGGCGCAAACCTTTGGCGGCGTTGAACACAGAATAGAATTTGTCTGCGAAAAAAACGGTGTGAAATATTATAACGATTCGATTGCGTCAAGCCCCACAAGAGCAATAGCAGGGCTTAACTCTTTTAACCAAAAGGTTATCATGATTGCGGGCGGAAGCGATAAGGGTATAGCTTTTGACAATCTTGCAAAGGTTATTACAGACAAGGTTAAGCTTCTTATCGTTATGGGCTTTACGAAAGATAAAATCAAAAATGCGGTTTTGAAGGTTGACGGTAATTTTCCGATTTACACGGCGAGCGATTTGGCGGACGCCGTAAATGCGGCGGCGAAAAATGCCGTAAGCGGTGATATCGTTACGTTATGCCCTGCCTGCGCAAGCTTTGATTATTTCAAAAACTTTGCGGACAGAGGAAATCAGTTTAAGGAATTGGTGAAAAAGCTATGAACAGACTTGAACGGCTATGCAAATTAAATGCGGTTTCGGGATACGAATACATGAGCGACGACAAGCTTTTTGAAATTATAAAGGAATTCGGTCTCGTTCCGCAAAAGGATAAATACGGCAATATTTTTGCACAGAAATTTTCCGAAAAGAGTGATTTTTCGCTCCTTTTGGACGCTCACCGAGATGAAATAGGGCTTGTTGTAACGGAGGTTTTAAAAAACGGCTTTCTTAAATTTGCACCTGTGGGCGGAGTTGACCTCGGCAATCTTTTCTGCACGGAGGTAACGGTATACGGCAGGGAGCCTATTTACGGAATTATAGGCGCAGTTCCCCCTCATCTTGATAAAAAAGACGGCGAAACGCAGCTTATCGATACGGGTATAAAGGATATTTCCAAATATGTTTCCGTCGGCGACCCGATAAAATTCAGGACAAATTTTATGCGGCTCAAAAACAGCAGGATAACATCGGGTGCGCTCGATGACAGAGCAGGTCTTTACTGTGCGCTTTTGGCGGCGAAAAAGACGGAAAACGCTGATGTTACGGTATTGGCAAGTGTAAGGGAGGAAACGGGAACGCAGGGTATAGAGCATTTTTTAAACAAACACAGCTTTGACCTTGCAATAAACATTGACGTTACGCACGGCTGGTTTGACGGACTTCCCGATTACCGTGCTTACCCTATCGGAGGCGGATTCACAATCTGCTACGGCGGTATACTCGATAACAGAATTACGAAAATCATAGAAAATAAACTGAAAAAAGAAGAAATACCGTTTAATATTGAATTTGAACCCGAAAACCCGGGTACAAACGCATATAACACGGTTACGCATAACGTGCCTGCGATTATGCTTTCCATTCCGCTTAAGTATATGCACACGACCTGCGAAACATTAAGTGTAAAGGATATAAAATCATTAAGCAGATTTATAAGCAAATTTGACTGGAATTCCCTGAAAAAGGAGGGAGACGCTATATGTTAAAGGAACTTTGCTCGCTTTGCGGAGCTTCGGGATATGAGACTCCCGTTATAAAATATATATGCGGATTTCTGAAAGAAAACGAAATCCCGTATGAGGTTGACAAGCTCGGAAATATCATGGCTTTTTCGGGAGAAAATCCGCAGAATTTCGGAATTTTCGCGCACATGGACGAGGTAGGCTTCGGCGTCAGAGGGATAACCTCGGACGGAATGATAAAATTTGCGCCCATAGGCGGTATTTTGGAAAAAATCCTACCGTCCTCATGCGTTCAAATCGGCGAAAACAAGGTAAACGGCGTTATAGGAAACAAGCCGAAGCATTTGAAACAAAACAAAGAAGCGGCGCTCACCTATGACGACCTTTTTATAGACATCGGCGCAAAAAACAAAGAGGACGCTCTGAAATACGTAAACATAGGCGACCCGATATACTGGATAAGCGAATACCGTGAATTCGGGGACGGTCTTATAAAATCAAAGGCTTTGGACGACAGAGCGGGTGTTTATGCCATTCTCATGCTTTTAAAAGAAAAAAAATACAGCTTTACGGCAGTTTTTAACACAAGGGAAGAAATCGGACTTTTCGGCGCAAAAACCATAACGCCGAGACTGAATATAAAAAATGCCCTCGTGCTTGAAACAACCACGTGTGCCGATATGATTGAGGACGGTATAAAAACAACGGTTTTGGGTAACGGTCCCGCTCTTTCCGTTATGGACGGTGCAAGCGTTTCAAATGCGGAATTAAATAAAATGATTTGGGAAACCGCACAAAAAAACAAAATTCCGATTCAGAAAAAGCTTACGGTAAAGGGCGGAAACGATGCAGGCAGTATCTCATACAGAAGCGGAGGAATAAAAACCGCCGTGCTTTCTCTGCCGGGACGTTACATTCATTCGCCCATTTCGGTAATTTCAAAAAACGACCTTAACAGTATGATTAATATATGCAAAAAAATATTGGAGGACTTGGAAAATGATTAAAAATCCCGTTTACGGCTTTGAAAAACCGTATTTGGAAAATATAAAAAAAGAAAACTCCGTTTATGTGAACGAAGCTTATTTCGATGAATTTGACAATCTTATTATGATAAAAAACTCGCAGAAAGAAGACGCAAAAAGCGTTGTTGTGGGGATATGCGTTTCGGAAAATGCGTTTCTTGTTACCGACATATCCGAAAAAGGAGAAATGCACTCCGTCCCTCTGTTTGCACCCTCCGACTCAATCACAAACGAAAGGATTATGGCGGGAAACAAAACCGGTTATATAACAAAAAGCAAAGAGGATTATACATTTGATTTCGGAGCTGATGACAAAAAAAGCGCAGAGCGCATAGCAAAGGCAGGCGATACGCTTTATATCAAGCCGTATTTTGAAACCTTGGGAAATTATTATTTTACAAATGAGAAAGCGTATGCGCTGAAAAATATTTTTGATATTCTAATCAAAAACGAATATCCCGACAAGATGATTTTCTGTTTTATAAGAGAAAAAGCAAAGGGCGCATATGCGCTCGGAAAAAACATCAAAGCCGACAATGCGTTTTTCATTACGCTTTTTGAGGATATAAAGGACGATACCGCATTTTTGAAAAAGGAAAAAAACTATATTTCGGAATACAAAACGGACAAGCTTTCGGCATATATATCCGAAAACAATATATCAAATGCCGATTCGTATTATCTGGCAGGCGGTTGCAATACTGCGGCAGGCATTGCGTTAAAATGCACGTCTGTAGGTGCAAATGCGGTTAAAATATCAAAATCCTCCGTGGATAAGCTAAAAGACTTTTTGGAGAATCTGTCATGAAGCTGCTTCTTATAGGGCTTAATTCGAGGTATACTCACGTTTCGCTTGCGGTTTACTCGATAAAGGAGTATTTGAAACTAAAGGGTATAGAATCGGAAATATGCGAATACACGATTAATGACCCGTATGAGGATATATTTTTTGATATAGTTGAAAAATCACCCGATATAATCGGATTTTCAACGTATATTTGGAATATCAGTCTCGCCTGCCGTCTTGCCGACGATATAAAAAAAGCGCTCAAACACGTAAAAATCATTTTCGGAGGACCCGAAGCAGGCTATTCGGGCAAAATCTATGCAGGCGTTGACAAAATCATAACGGGCGAAGGCGAAAGCCAAATGTACGAATACTTAACGGGCAACTCCGACCGTGCGGATTTTAACGCGCTCCCCTTTTCGTACGAAAAAATCCCCGACACGGGAAAAACGGTTTATTACGAAAGCTCGAGAGGGTGTCCGTACCGCTGTTCATACTGCATTTCCTCACTGGAAAAAGAACTGCGTTTCAAGGATTTTGACACGGTGAAAAAGGATTTAACCTTCTTTTTTGAAAACAATGTCAAAAAGGTAAAATTCATTGACCGAACATTTAACATAAGAAAAGACGCATATGAAATTTTCAAATTTATCATAGAAAATTCACGCACTACGGACTTTCACTTTGAAATAAAGCCCGAACTTTTCTCGGAAAAGGATTTTGAGCTTTTGAAAAAAGCGCGAAAAGACCTTTTTAGGTTTGAAGTAGGAATCCAGTCTTTGAACGAAAAAACGCTCGGTGCGATAAACAGAAAAAATGATACCGCACTTATTTTCAAAAACCTGGGAAGAATCATAAACGAAACCGAAGTAACCGTTCATGCCGACTTAATTGCAGGACTTCCGTATGAAAATTTGGAATCGTTTAAAAACGGCTTTAACAAGGTTTACGCATTAAAGCCTCACGTTTTACAGCTTGGATTTTTAAAGGTTCTACACGGTACGCAGATTGAAAAGGACGCGCAAAAATACGGAATTGTATACTCAAGCTATCCGCCCTATCAGTTTATAAAAACCGATTTTTTGAGTGTTTCAGATACGAGCGAACTGAAAATCGCCGAAAACGGACTTGAAGTTTTTTCAAATAAAGGCTTTTTCCCTGCATCTCTTGATTTTCTTTTTGAAAACAATGATATTTTGCCGTATGACTTTTTTCTTATGTGCGGAAACGCTTTAAAAAACAAGCCTCCCATGTCGCATCCTACGCTTTTCAAGCTGTTTTTTGGGCTTTATAAGGAAAACGGTTTTAACAGGGCAGAGGAATTTTCAAGGCTTTTAACTGCGGATTTCAAGCTGAAAAATCCTACAAAATCATTAATTTTAACATAATTTAATATTTTTTTTAAAAATTCCTTGCAAAATTCGACTTTTTGTTATATAATTAGTGTATATAACTATATAAAGGAGTACTTATATATGAAAACGATGAAATATTTAAGCGTAATTTTATGCGTTTTTTGTCTGCTCAGTCTTTCCGTATGGGCGGCTCCGTCAACGGATTTTAACCCTGCGAGCGACTCTGCGGTTCTTATGGACTTGGGTACAGGTCAGATATTATTTGAAAAAAACCCCGACAAACAGCAGTACCCCGCGGGACTTGTAAAAGCCGTTGCTGCGCTTACCGCAATGGAAAGTACTGACCTTGACACGATATTAACCGCAAGCGACGCGGCAATCGGAAGCGTTTACGGAACAAATACGCTCGGTCTTGTCAGCGGAGAGGTTTTGAGCTTAAGAGAAGCTCTTTACGGTATGCTTATGCAGTCTGCCAACGACTGCGCCGTTATAGCCGCTGAAAACATTTCGGGCGATACGGCGTCGTTTGTCGCAAAAATGAATGAAACCGTGAAAAATCTCGGCTGTAACAACACAAACTTCACAAACGTTACGGGACTTTTTGCACAGGATAATTATACAACCGCAAGGGATATGGCAACAATTATAAAAAAAGCCTCCGAAAATCCCAATTATATCGAAATCGCGGGAACAAAATCATATCCGCTCCCCGCTACAAATAAGGCGGGCGCACGCACACTTTCCACTCGCTGTCCGCTCCTTTCAAGCTACGAATTTGCAAAATCGGGAATAGGCGGTTATACGGACGAGGGAAA
>USLP01000095.1 GCA_900555525.1 uncultured Eubacteriales bacterium | reverse complement strand
AGCGATTTTTCGCTTTCGTTCGCCGTATATTAATTATTCTTCAGAACCGTTTTCTTCTGTCTGGAGCTCTTTCGAGGCTTCATCTGTCATAATTTCAGGCTCCAAAAGTTCTCTTATGCTGAGGCTAACCTTTTTGTTTTCGTCATCAACATCGATAATCTTAGCTGTAACAACCTGACCGATTGAAAGTTCGTCTTCAGGTTTTGCAACATGTTTGTTTGCAATTTGCGAAATATGGATAAGACCGTCAACGCCGGGAATGATTTCAGCAAAAGCACCAAAAGGTACGATTCTTACTATTTTACATTCAACGCTTTCGTTGATACCGTATTTGCTTGTGAATATAAGCCAGGGATTATCAATATCTTTCTTGTATCCCAAAGAGATTTTCTTCTTTTCAGGGTCGATTGATTTGATATAAACTTCAACAGTATCGCCTTCTTTTACAACTTCGGAAGGATGCTTGATTCTTGCCCATGAAAGCTCTGTGATGTGAACAAGACCGTCTACACCGCCAAGGTCAACAAACGCACCGAAAGATGTGAGTGATTTAACCTTGCCCGTATATTTTTTGCCAACTTCCGCATTAGCCCAAAACTCATCGCTGAGTTTCTTCTGTTCCTCTTCCAAAACAGCTTTGATAGAGCCTTTTGCTCTGTTTCTTCTTTCGTCAAAGTCAACTATCTTAAGTTTAACGTCCTGATTTACCAAAACGGATAAATCCTGTAAAAATCTTAATGAAGCCAAAGGCGCAGGTACAAATACTCTTACGCTGTTTACAGAAACGAGCAAACCTCCTCTAACCTGCGAGACAACTTTACCGGAAACGATTTCTCCGTTTTCAAATGCCTCTTTAATTTTTTCCATATTCACCAAAGAGTCAACACTCTTTTTGGAGAGCATGCAATAGCCTTCGAGATCGTTGGGCTTAATAACCTTAGCTGTTATTTCATCACCAATATTTACAAGGTCAGCGGGCTTTTTGGAGTTGTCGTCCGTAAGCTCGTCAAGCGGAATAATACCTACACCCTTGTAACCGGGGATATTGATTCTAACCTCTGTTTCGGTTATCTGTTCAACCGTTCCCGTTACTACTCTTCCTGTGTGAACAGGACTTACCAAATAGTTTTCGAGTTCTTTTTCAAACTCACTTGTGGAAATTCTTTCTTCTGTCATAACTGTAATTACCTCCTCGATGATACCTTTTGGCGTCGAAGCGCCCGCGGTAACACCTATGCCTTTGAAATTTGTATATAATATATTTTTTAACAATTTTGATTTACCGCATACGTCAAGCGGTGAAAAAATTTTAAAATGCTCAAAAAGTTCGTCTGCATTTTCTATTAAAATCGTATTCTCACAGACAGACTTACATTTGAGATAAAGCTCCTTTGTATTAGAGCTTTTTTTGCCGCCGATAACAATCATAAAATCCGATTTTTCGGCAATTCTTACGGCTTCGCTTTGACGCTCCTTTGTAGCGGAGCAAACAGTATCGAAAACCGTAACGTTATCGCATATACTTTTTAGGTTTTCCGCAAACTTTACAAATGAATTTTTTTCCATTGTTGTCTGCGAAACAAGCGTTATGCGTTCATTTTTATCTATGCTGTCTGCTATTTCATCGAAATCCGATGAAATAACGGGGTTTTTACTGAAGCTTGCAATCCCAAGCACTTCGGGATGCTCTTTTTTTCCGAATATAATCGTTTTATCGGTTATATCGTAGCATTTTTGCACAATACTATGAATTTTTTTTACAAACGGACACGTATAATCCAAAAGCTGAACATTTCTTTTTTTAAGATTATCCGTAACCGATTTTTTCTCACCGTGCGCTCTTATTATACAAAGCGCACCGTCAGGAACTTCATCTGCACTAAAAACAGCTTTGGCTCCCATTTTTGTAAGGTTGTTCATAACGCTGTCGTTATGAATCAGTTCGCCCAAAAGATACGGTTTTTTTCCCGAAACCTTATAGGCGCCCTCCACAGCACGGCGTACACCGAAGCAGAAGCCTGCCGATTTTGCAAGATATATCATTTCCCTAACCTTCCAAATACAGCTTTTCAACCGCATTTTTTAGTTTTTCGGTTTCACCGTGAACATCGGGCTTGCGCTCAGACGTATCTACATAAAACGGTGAACCGAATCTAACCTTTATTTTAGAAAAAGGTATGTATCTGCCCTTTATGGCGCACGGCACTATTGCGGCATTTGCCTTATACGCAATAAAAACGGCGCCTGTTTTAAATTCAAGCAAATCGTCATGGGTTTTATTCCTTGTGCCTTCGGGAAAAATCGAAAGCACGTTATCTTCATTGAGAATTTCAATTGCCTTTTTTACGGCGGATATATCGCCGCTTCCTCTTTTTACGGGAAATGTTCCTACTTTTTTTAAGAAAAATCCCAAAATCGGAACTTTAAAAAGGCTGTCCTTTGCCATAAAGCTTAATTTTCTTTTCTGGCTTATCGCAAGAATTATTGCGTCGTTGTTGCTCCTATGATTACTGCACAAAATAACTGCGCCGCTGTTCGGAACGTTTTCTCTGCCCTGTACATCAATACGGAAAATGATATGATATACAAAGAAAAGTATATTTTTAAAAAATGAATAAAGCATATCAATCACCTTTTACTGCGGAAAGCATTATTTCCAAGGCTTCATCTATATTAAGGTCTGTTGTATCGATAACAACTGCGTCATCTGCCTTTTTCAAAGGTGCGTAGGCTCTTTTCGAGTCATTTTCATCACGTTTTTTCATATCGGAAAGAACGGATTCAAAATCGGTTTTTTCACCTTTTTCTATAAGCTCTTTATATCTTCGCTCGGCACGCTTTTCAATATCGGCTGTCAAAAAAATCTTAAAGTCGGCATTCGGAAAAACATTTGTTCCTATATCCCTGCCATCCATGAGAACCGATTGCGTTTCTGCTATTTTACGCTGTAATGCAACCATTTTATCTCTGACATAAGGTATTGCGGAAATATGAGAAGCACCGATTGAAATATGCGGTTCGCGTATTTCTCTTGTTATATCGACATCATTTAAAACAATACGGTTTTCGCCGTTATCGTTTATAAGCTTCAAGTCAAAATCTTCAAACATTTTATGGAGCGCGGGCGTTTCGTTTCTTACATCAACCCCCGTTTCGAGCGCCATTAAAGCGCAGGCACGGTACATAGCGCCCGTATCTATATGAGTAAGATTAAGTTTTTTTGAAAGCATTGACGAAAGCGTGCTTTTGCCTGCTCCGGCAGGTCCGTCAATTGCAACGATAATTTTTTTCATGTTTATATGTTCCTTCCTGCAAGACAGCCTGTTGAATATGCTATTTGCAGATTATATCCGCCCGTATAGGCGTCAACATCTATTATTTCGCCTGCGAAATACAGATTTTTTACAAGCTTTGATTCCATTGTGGATGGATTTATTTCTTTTACATTTATTCCGCCCGACGTAACAATAGCTTCTTTTATCGGTCGTTTAACTTTAACAGTCAATGAAAGTCCCTTTAAAATACCGACAAGTCTGTGCCGCTCCTCTTTTGTAATTGAGTTGCATTTTTTGTGCGGCGGTATACCCGATAACTTTATTATAACAGAAATTATGCTTTTTGGCAAGAGTTTATTTAAAGAATTTGAAAAATCTTTATTCAAAAATTCGCCAAAATCCCTCAAAATGCGTTCGTCGAGTTGTTTTTCCGACAAAGCAGGCTTCAAATCGAGTATTATTTCACTTTCTTTGCCCTCTTGTAAATGTGAACTTGCGGAAATTACAACAGGTCCCGTTACGCCATATGGCGTAAACATCATTTCCCCGAAATCTTCAAAAACGGTTTTTCCGTCAGTTTTAAGCTTCAAAGAAATATTTCGGAGCGATAATCCCGTGATACGGGAACAAAAATCCTCTTTTATTTCAATCGGAACAAGTCCTGCCTTGGGGGTGATTAGTGTATGTCCCAAGCTTTCTGCAAATTTGTAACCGTCTCCCGTAGAACCTGTAAGCGGATACGAAAGACCGCCTGTAGCGATACATACGCTGTCAGCAGTTAAAATTTCGCCGCTCTTTAAGAATATGCGAAAATTCTCCGCTATATGTTCGATTTTTGAAATCAGAGCGTTAGTTTTTAAATGTGCGCCCGATTTTTTCAAGTATTGCTTTAAGCCTTTAGCAACATCTGACGCTTTATCCGAAATCGGAAAAACTCTGTTTCCACGTTCGGTCTTTGTTTTTATGCCCTCATTCTCCAAAAGAGCGATAATATCGCTGTTTGTAAAAGTATAGAGCGCACTGTACATAAATTCTTTATTTACGGGGATATTATCGAAAAAGTCCGATATATCCGACGCATTCGTTATATTACATCTGCCCTTTCCTGTTATGAGCAGTTTTTTTAAAATGTCATTGTTCTTTTCCAAAAGAACTGTTTCATTTCCGCGTTTTGCGGATTCTGCGGCACACATAACCCCTGCGGGTCCACCGCCTATAACAATAACTTTTTTACTCATATTTTACCGTATTTATTATATACCTCGTATTCCTCCCAGATATTTTCAAGCTCCTCAAAAGTATGAACAACTTCGTTCTGCTTTTTCAAAACAAGCTTTACTATAAAAGCATTAAGCACGGAAAACGGAGCTACCAATGAATCCACAAATGAAACCATTTCGTTTTTTGCTGTCAAAAGATAATCGGCTTCCGCCGCAATCGGCGACTTAACGCTGTCTGTAAGAGCAATAAGCTTTGCGCCCTTGCTTTTGGCAATCTGCATAGCTTTAACGGTACGTCTTGAATATCTCGGAAAGCTTATCCCCAAAACAACCGTTTTTTCGTCTGAACGCATTATCTGTTCAAACATATCCGAAACGGAATTTGCATGAACGAGATGGACGTTATCGAAAAGCAAATTAAAGTAAAAGCCTGCAAAAGTTGCGAGACAAGAAGAACTCCTGACACCGAGTATATATATTTTTTCGGCATTTAAAACCGCTTCGCAGGCATCATCTAGTTCGTCGCGGTTTATTTTTTGCATTGTAAGCTTAAGGTTGTCCATATCGGAATTCATAACGGTTGTGAGTACATCGTTATTTTCCATTGCATTTGAAAGCGATTCCATACGTTTTATAAGCGTTGATTCGCTTCTGATGTATTCCATAAGCTCGCCTATAAATTCGGGATATCCGCCGTAGCCGAGTTCGGTTGCAAAACGTACGATTGTAGATTCAGAAACCTTAACTGTATCGGCAAGCTTTGCCGCCGTCATATTGGACACAGCGGAATAATTTTTCAATACATAATCGGCTATTATTCTCTGACTTTTGCTGAAAGAATCATAGTTTTTGTTAATTCTTTCAAATACATTGTCTTTCAACAATTTTCATCCCTTTCTTATGGTTTTTCAACCAAAAAGGCTATTATTCTTAAGTAATATCCCTCGGATTGCTCTTCCTTTTTGTCAGAAACTCTGATAGTTACGGAATGTTCTTTATTCGGGAGATTTTCTTCTAATGTATAATAATGAAGTCTGTCAAAATCTATAGCGTACTTATCCCATGTGGGACGTTCCTTCCATTCGCCGCCGTCAATACTGTAAGCAATATTTCCCGATGTTTTTTCCGTGGTACAGTATATACCGAATACACTGCCGTAGAAATCAACGGTTATTTCGCTTCCGGGTGTGCATGAATATATATAATTTTCATGGATTTTACCTCTTAACCATGCGCTTTTATACCAGCCTTTTTCAAGCTTATCGGAAAAATACAGCGTTGCGTTTTCAAGATTGTTTTCAATAAGCGGTTTTTCGTTTGGCTTAATATCAAAGTTGTATTCTTTTATGCTGTTCCA
>USLP01000094.1 GCA_900555525.1 uncultured Eubacteriales bacterium | reverse complement strand
CAACAGCGGCCCGACCGAATCTCAAAAGCTTTTCTTTAACGTCATCAGGGATTTCCGTAGCATCTGCATCCTGAACGTCATGTCCGTAGATGCCGAATGCGGGAAGTCCTTTCTGTGCATGAGTAGCCAAAACGGATGCAAGATAAACCGCACCGGGTCTCTCTGTTCCGTTAAAGCCCCAAACACCTTTTATAGTGTTTTTATCCATATCCATTGTTTCGGAACCGTAGCACCAACAAGGTGTAACTGTCAAAGTAATGTCAACACCTGCTTTTTTGAACTTATCAGCACAAGCTGCCGACTCTGCAACACGTCCGATTGTTGTATCGGCAATGATAACCTTTACGGGTTCACCGTTTGAATATCTCAAATTTTCTTCAAACAATTTTGCCGCCGATTTTGCCATATTCATTGTTTGTTCTTCCAATGATTCTCTTACTTTTAAAACGCCTCTGCGTCCGTCGATTGTAGGTCTTATTCCGATTACGGGATAATCGCCTATTAATCTGCTTTTTGCCATGATTTTTTCCTCCGTTTTATTTATATTTTTACATTATTACATTAATGTACTTTTTATATGCTTCATCCCACTCGACAGGAGATTTGGGTGAAAATGTTTTTGTTTCTTCGGAATTGCGGATAATTTCTCTTGCCTGCCACATATCCTTAATATCTCCGCTTGCTATAAGCTGTGCCGCAACGTTGCCGAGAGCAGTTGCCTCGATAGGTCCCGCAACAACTGTCGTATTGCAGGCGTCTGCCGCCATTTGACAAAGAAGTCTGTCCTTTGTACCGCCGCCGACAATATGTATTACGTCATAGCTTTTGCCTGTTACATCAATTATATCATTGAAAGCCTTTCTGTATTTCAATGCCAAGCTTTCATATATTGTTCTCATTACCTGTCCTCTGTTTTCGGGAACGGGCTGATTGGTCATTTTGCAATAATCTCTTACAAATTCAGGCATATTGCCGGGTTTTGCAAAAGTATCGTAATCAGAATCAATGAACGATACAAAACCTTTTTCGGCTACTGCGTCTTTTTCCAAATCCGCATAGCTTACGTCCTGACCTTCTCTAATCCATTGACGTCTTGCCTCCTGGATAAGCCAAAGTCCCATAATATTTTTAAGGAATCTGATTTTACCGCCAAATCCCCCCTCGTTTGTGAGGTTATATTTAATCGATTTTTCGTTTATATACGGAATATCGGTTTCTGTTCCGAAAAGCGACCATGTGCCGCAGCTTACATATATAAAATCTTCTTTTTGTGTAGGTACCGCCAAAACCGCAGAAGCAGTATCGTGAGAACCGATTGCATAAACAGGTACGCTCTTTATACCAAGCTCCTTGCATATTTCATCGCTAACCATACCTTTTTTCTCGCCCGGTTTAACAATTTTCGGGAATATATGCTTTGGTATACCAAGCTTTTCTATAAGCTCAAAATCCCAATCTTTTGTCTCGAAATTGAGAAGCTGTGTTGTTGATGCGTGCGTATATTCAACTGTTTTTTCGCCTGTAAGAAAATAAGCGAACAAATCGGGAATGAGAAGCATTTTATCGGCACGCTCCAAAATTTCGGGGCGGTATTTTGCCAAATAATAAAGCTGAAAAATCGTGTTAATCGACATTATCTGATTTCCTGTGCGCTTGTATATTTCTTCTTTCGGCACAATTTTAAATACTTCTTCGGGAATATTATCCGTTCTTGTATCACGATAATGAACCGGATTTTCCAAAAGTCTGCCGTCCTTATCCAAAAGTCCGAAATCAACACCCCAGGTATCTATTCCGATACTGTCAAAGCCGCCCTCGTGATGCGCTTTCAAAATTCCCTGCTTTATTTCATGGAACAATCTTAATGCGTCCCAATAAAGTGTACCTCTTATTTCAACGGGGTCATTCGGAAAACGGTGAACTTCTTTTAATGAGATTTTACCGTCGGAAAAATCTCCGATAATGGCTCTGCCGCTCGAAGCTCCGAAGTCGAATGCCAATACCTTTTTACTCATATCTTATCCTCCTATTATTTTATATTTTTTATAGCAAAAAGTAAATAGAATTTTACCATATTAATATAGAAAAATGCTATTTATACTCAACCTTATTCTTTTTTAATACTTTTTTCATTTTTTCATCGGGTACTTTATCCGATATAAAATAATCTATATCAGAAAAATCTGCAAGCTTAATAAAAGCAACCGTATTGAATTTGCTTTCATCAGCTATACAGATTCTTTGTTTACTGTTTCGTATCATTGCGGATTTAATTTGATATTCCACATCGTTTGATTCCATCATGCCGTGTTCGGCAGTTACGCCCTTGCAGGAAAAAAAGACCTTGTTTGCAAAAAAATTATCTTCGATATTTCTTAAAGAAATTTCACCGACAAAAGATAAATTTTTCATGTCAAGCGTACCGCCCGTTGAAATCACGCGAATTTTATCACAAGTCTGAAGCTCATTGACAATGAGCAAATTATTTGTAATAACCGTTATATCTTTAATCTCTTTCATTGCTTTTGAAAGATAAAATGACGTTGTGGAGCTATCAAGAAAAACAGCGTCGCCCGCACGGATCAGCTTAATTGCTTTTTTGGCAATTTCAGCTTTTCCGTCCGTATTAAGACCACTTCTCTTTTCCAAAGATAAATCAAGCGCCGCATCTTCAAACAGAACAGCGCCCCCGTGAGTACGGCGAACCTGTTCCATCTGTTCAAGCTTTTCCAAGTCTCTGCGCACGGTTTCCAGCGTAACTCCAAAATCACGGCTTAAATCGTTTACCATGACACTGCCGTTTTCACGAAGCAGTTCCATTATTTTTTTCTGTCTTTCAAGTGCAAACAAATAAACACCGCCTTAATTTATTGAATGTACTGCCACAAATCCTCGTGGGGAGATGCGATAACATCTTTGTCTACCAAAAGACCGTCCGCCTGTGCGCGCATAGCGCCTGCTTCAACAGCCGCAGTAACGGCACCTACCGTCCCCTTTCCCCTGACATAAGATTTACCGCCCATACCTCTTGCAATTCTTATATCGCAAAGGTCAACATTTGCCGCCTTTAAAGCCGCATCAGCCGCCAAAATACAAGCTGCAACAGAGAAAGTTTCAATCATTCCCATAGCGCCCGTATAACTGCAAACTGCCGAACCGTTAAGACCGTCAAAAACTCTCTTTTCGATATTACCGAATTTTTGTATATCGATTATGTAATCCTTATAAGTGTCCTGGGCGTAATCACACGCCGCCGCAACAGATGCAACTGTTCCGCCGAAAATCATAACAAACTTTCCGGGACATACGGGCTGTGCCATAACCATTTCAACCGACGCAGTTTTCAAAACTCCGTCACAAGCCACATAGCCTTTTACAACATTGCTTATTTCTACAATTCCTATTGAAATCATCATATCTTTTTACCCCTTATCCCAATGTAATAGTAATTCCTGTTTCGGTGCAACTGTAAACAGTTCCGTCAACCGAGGAATGAATGTTAGTTCCGAGCGCTTTTTCGGGAGCATTCGCAATAATCTGACCTGCTTTTACTTTATCGCCCTCTTTTACACAAGCGACAGCAGGAGCACCTATATGCTGTTTTAATCCTATGAATACCTTTTTGGGAAGCTTTATATCGGTAAACTCAAATTCATCTCTGTAATGCTTTGATATGCCGAGCTTATTTATAACACGTCCGATAGGAATTTTTCTATAGTCTCTGAAAACTCTCGGTGTAACCGATTTTAACTGCTGTGCTCTTATGCCCTGCTTTGCAAGCTCGCCCTTTACGTGCTGACAGGCAATAGACGGAACTATATTCTGCGTACACGCAATTGTACGGCAAACACCACAGTCGGAGCAATAAAATGCGCCCATAAACGTTTTTGTATCTTCGATTTTATTCGAAACTGCCGCAATGATTCTATGCGGTTCAATCGGATATCCCATAAGGTAACGGGGACACATATCGGTACACATTCTGCATCCGCAGCAGTTTGAGGACGCATGATTTATTGCTGTTTGCAGATTTTTTCTCTTTAGTCTTATACAAAGTGTATTTTCTTCAATAATAAGCAAACCTTTTGTTGTTTTTGTAACAACCGCCGTGTTCGGATTTATAATTCTACCCATCATAGGACCGCCGTCCAAAACAACGCAGTCGGACGGAATTTCTATTCCCAAGCTTTTAAAAATATGCGACCCGGGCGTTCCGACAGGAACTTTCATAACATAGGTTTTATCCGTGTTTCCGCCTACAGTAAGATATTTTTCGTAAACGCCTTTATCCGAAAGCGCATTTTTGATATTAAGAAGCGTTTCGACATTCAAGACAACCACACCGACCGAAATAGGAAGATTTCCCGCCGGAACGGCAAGGTCAAGCGTTTCTTTTATAAGAATAATTTCGTCGCCCGCAGGATAAATATCGGGGGTATATTTATATGTAACCTTACCGACGGTTTTTCCGTCAGCGATTCCCAACAGCTCTCCCGTATGCTTTTTTATTCCTATAACGCCTCTTTTTGCCCCTGTTGTTTTAATAAGACCGTTAAGTGTCTTTTCCAAATCAGACGCAAATGTTTTCAAAAGGTAGAAATCGGTTTTCAAAAGCGGTTCGCATTCCGTGCCGTTTATAAGTATTGTTTCTATTCCGTCGCAAAACTTAACGTGAGTCGGAAAACCCGCACCGCCTGCACCGACAACACCGGCAGATAAAATTTTGTTCTTTAATTCAAGCATCTTGATGCCGTCTCCTTCATAAATTCGATAATTTTATATATAAAAATCTTATTTTCTATTCCAATGTATAGTTTGACTGGTCAATGATACCGACAATAACAGCGTCAACGGGTACATTTATATCAGGACAACCGTATCTTGCGCTGTCTCCCATTGTTACAAGCACAGTATCGTTTATCCCCGCTCCCAAATTGTCAACGGCAACAACATATTCCGGCTTATTACCTCCGCTTTTCTGTAAGCTGACCACCATAAATTTTGAACCTATCAAGCTTTCGGTCTTTCGCGTAGAAAAAATCGAGCCTGTTACTTTTCCGATAACCATCTATTACCAATCCTTTTCTTTATTTGGAAACAATTCTTACCTTGTCTCCGTTTTTAAGTCCCGATGAGTTAGCGTCATCGGTATCAATGTGCATTTCGGTGTTAAAATCATCTCTAACCCTAATCTGAACATCATAAAACTTTGTGGGTTTTACGCCTTCAATGATTACGTCAACGGTATCGTTGTCGGAAACATTATAAGCTTTAGCCGTTTCGGGTGTCATATGTATATGACGGTTTGCGATTATAACGCCTTCTTTTAAATATATAGTACCTTTGGGACCGACAACAACCAAACGCTCAGAGCCTTTTACATCTCCCGAAGCTCTCACAGGCGGATTCACCTTGAGTACAAATGTGTCGGTTCTCGAAATTTCAACTTGAGTATTTTTTCTGACAGGACCTAAAACTCTAACGTTTACAATAGGCTTTAAAGATTTTCCAACCAAGGTTACAACCTCTTTGGAAGCAAATTCTTTTCCCATCAGATTTTTTATCGGAGTAAGCTCATAGCCCTTTCCGAAAAGCGTGTCCAAGTCTTCTCTTGACAAATGAATATGTCTTTGAGAAACTCCGACTTTGATTTCGCCGTCATTTTCTTCTTTTTTCGGCGCATTATTTATAGCTTTTACCACTTCTGCCGTTACAGCTGAAATTAGTTCTTCTCTGTTCATAATCAAATCACCTTAAATATTATGTTTAAGTCATAAGTACTTACCCCATCCCTGCCCCCGAAAAAGGGGCAGGCGGAGTATGTGCATTTTTAATTATATTACTTTATGGAAGGTAATATTTTTTCAACATCCTGATGAGGTCTGGGGATTACGTGTACAGCGATGATTTCGCCAAGTTTAGATGCAGCC
>USLP01000093.1 GCA_900555525.1 uncultured Eubacteriales bacterium | reverse complement strand
CGGAACAGACGGAGAATAAAGTTGGCTAAAAAGAAGTATTATGCCGTAAAATCAGGCAGAAAAACAGGAATATTTGAAAGCTGGAGCGAGTGTGAGGAACAGATAAAAGGCTATAGCGGTGCGCTGTTCGAGGGATTTTCGGATATAGCGTCCGCAAAGGCATACCTCGGAGAGAATTGCTCTTGCGAAACCGATCAAAGCATAGACTTTCCGAAAGAAAATGAGCTTTATGCCTATGTTGACGGAAGCTACAACATAAAAACAAAGGTTTTCGGCTACGGAGTTGTTCTCATACATTCAGACGGTACAACAAAAGAGCTTTTGGGGAGCGGAGATTCCGAATCGGCGGCTTCAATGCGTAATGTAGCAGGCGAGCTTAAGGGAGCGTTTACGGCTATGCAGTATGCCGTAAATAACCGTTACGTTTCGCTTACGATTTTTCATGACTATGAAGGCGTGGCAAAATGGGCGGAGCATAAATGGAAAACAAATCTTCCCGAAACACGTGCATATGCCGAATTTTGCGATAAAATACGGAAAGCCTTAAATTTAAGCTTTGTAAAGGTTGACGCCCACACCGGAGTTTTGTATAACGAAAGAGCGGACGTTTTGGCAAAAACCGCAGTCGGAATAATAGGTAAGGAGGAAAAGAAATGAAAAGATTATATGGTATTGACCTTATAAAATCGCTTGCGATATTCTTTGTAATTTCCGTTCATTTCTTTTTAAACAGCGGCTATTACGATACCGTGATGTCGGGTAAATCAATGCTTATAATGACGGGCGCACGCTGGCTGTTTTTTACTTGTGTACCGCTGTTTTTGCTTGCTACCGGATTTTTGCGCTATAAAAAAACACCTACGAAAAAATACTATATTTCGCTGATAAGCATATATGTTTCTTACTTTATAGCGGCAGGAATTTCAAGCGTATTTAAGTATAATTTTTTGGACGAAAGCTCAAACGGAATATTTTTTGAACTGCTTGGGATATTAAGCTTCAAAAACGGATATTCGTGGTATATGGAAATGTTTTTCGGGTTTGCGCTTTTACTGCCGTTTGTAAATCTTGCGTACAATTCATTGAAAACAAAAAAAGAAAAACTTTTAAGTATAGGAATACTGCTGTTTTTAACAGCTGTGTGTTCTTTGAATTTTTGCGTAAGTATATATGAAAAAACATATTATTTACTCCCCGATTACTGGACATTTCTCTATCCGTTTTCATATTACCTTATCGGTGCGTATATAAGCGAATACAAGCCGAAAATCAATAAGCTTTTTGGAACGGCTTTTCTTATCGTGATTATCGGGCTTGAAACCGTTTACACATATATAAGATGCAAGGAAGAGTTTTTCAATTGGGGACTTTTAGGCGGATACGGCGGTATTACGGTTGTAATTTCAACTGTGGTGCTGTTTCTGCTGTTGTATGATTTGGATATAAAAAACGGATTTTTGCGTGAGGTATTAAAAAGCATTTCCAAAAAGACACTTGATATTTATATGATTTCATATCTTTTTGATTTAATGTTCTATCCGATTTTAAAAAAAGCAACACCTGATTTTCTTTCAAGAATTAAATATGCTCCGATTATGGTAATTGCGGTTTTTGCCTGCGCATATGCATACGCCTCACTTAAGGATATTGTGTTTGATGCGGTAATATTTCTTTGGAACAAAGCGTATTCGGAGAGAGCAAGGGAGGAAGAAAATGAGCCTGTTTCTGCCGACATATAAAATTAATTCCGTTTTTGATATAAAAACGGAATTTCTTAAAGAACAGAATATAAAAACATTGGTTTTTGATGCGGATTCAACACTCATTCAAGCCAAAAGCAAAACCTGTGATAACGCTGTTGCGGATAAGCTTATCGAAATAGAAAATTCGGGCGTTAAAATTTTTATAGCGTCAAACGGTCGTACCGACCGCATAAGCGAGGCTTTCAGAGAACACCCGATAACGGCATATCCCATGTGCTTAAAACCGCTGCCGTTTAAGCTTTCACGTCTTATAAAAAAAGAAGAACGCAAAACCTGCGCACTTGTCGGCGACCAAATGTTTACGGATATACTGTGCGCAAATCTTTTGGGAATACGTTCTTTTATGACAAAGCCGTACGGCAATGACAGGGGAGCTTTTATGCGTACAAAAAGAAAACTTGAAAAAAGAATTTTGGAAAGAGAGACGAAAAAATGAGCAAAATTTTTGCACCTTTCGGATTGTCCGATGAGCTTTACGAAAAAAACTGCGAAAATGCTTTTTCAGCTCTTTCATACTTGAAAAATATAGGCTTAAACGGCTTTGAATATGACCTTTCTGAGGGGATTCATATATCCTCGGACGGCTGTAAAACGCTTAAAGATACCGCCCAAGAAAACGGTATTTCGCTTTCGTTTTATTTGGGAGGCTTGTACAGCATTTCGGCTGCGGACAAAAAAATCCGTGAAAACGGCATAAAATACCTTGCGGATTGTATTAAAGCCGCAAAGTCGGCAGGCGCAAAAAGGGTTGTGATTCCGCTTGAAAGCTGTGCGCTTATTGGAAGAAAGACGGTTTTTGAACGCACGGTTTACGCATTCAAGCGTGCGCTTTTTACAGCAGAGGCTGACGAGATTATTTTATGCCCCGAGCTTATGGGGAAAATCCATGATTTCGGAACGTTTGACGAGATTTTGTCCGTATGTAAGACTGATGAACGTTTTGTGCCTGCCTTGAATTTTGCAAATTTATTTGCAAGAGAGCAGGGAAAAGCAATGTCGCAGGAGTATATAAAAAAGCTTTTTTCAGATACCGAAAAAAAGCTTGGAAAAGAGCGTGCCGATAAGCTTCATATATACATCGCGAGGGCATATTTTACAAATCAAGGCTTAAAGAAATATGCGGATTTTTCGGACGATGAAGCGCCGAAATTTGACATTACACCGATAATGAACGAATTAAAACAAAAAAATCCGTTTATTGTTTGCCGTTCGCCTTATAAAAATTTAACTGATATAATCTACATAAAAGAAAGGATATTAAACTCATGAAAATACTTTTTTTAAACGGTCCGAACCTTAATATGCTCGGCATAAGAGAACCCGAAATTTACGGAACGCAGACGCTTAATTATATTAATGAAATAATTAAAAACGAATGTGAAAAAATAGATGTAGTACCCGAATTTTTCCAGTCAAACTGCGAGGGTGCGCTTATCGAAAAAATTCACAGCACGCATTTTTCGGATATTTCCGGAATTGTATTCAACCCGGGAGCATATTCGCACTATTCGATTGCGATTGCGGACGCATTGAAGGCTGTTTCCACCCCCACTGTTGAGGTTCATATGTCAAACGTATTCGCACGGGAAGATAAACGTCAGAATATGGTAACCGCAGTATCGTCAAAAGGCGTAATCAGCGGATTTGGGGCGTATTCATATATTTTGGGACTTTATGCCTTGGTGAAAGGAAAATAAAATGTATAACGAAAGAATAACGAAACTTTTGGAAAATATCGGAGAAAATGAAGCATATCTTATAACCGACCGGAAGAACTGCTTTTATTTTTCGGGAATACGCTCGTCAAATATAACGCTTATAATTTCTCATGATATGCGGTATTTGATAACGGATTTCAGATATGAAATTTTAGCGTGCGAAAATAAGGCAGGCTTTACGGTTTTAACAAAAGACGGCATATTTTCATATGTGAAAGAAATGCTTTCTCAAAAAAATATTTATACCGAGCTTGATAAAATTTCATATGAATTTTTCGACCGGCTGAAGGCTTGCACAACGGGAAAAATTCTTCCGATAGGAAATACCGTAACGAATTTGCGCAATATAAAGAGCGATACCGAAATAAGCCTTATAAAAAAGGCGCAGGAAATAGCAGACAGCGCATTTTTGAGTACGCTTCCTCTTATGAGGGAGGGCATGACGGAGCTTGAATTAAAGGCAGAGCTTGAATACCGCATGGCGCTCGGCGGTGCGGAAAAAACATCATTCGATACCATTGCGCTTTTCGGAAGTCATACGGCGCTTCCTCACGGTGAACCGAGCAATATTAAGCTTAAAAATAAAGATATAATGCTTATTGATTTTGGCTGTGTTTACGGCGGATATTGCTCGGATAATACGAGGACGTTTTTCTTCGGCAATCCCGATGATGAAATGAAAAGAGCGTATAATGCCGTAAATCGGGCACATATGCTTGCACGTGATTTTATAAAGGTGAACTGCGGAGGTAAAGCTGCCGACAAAATTGCAAGAGATTACCTCGATAAATGCGGATATGAAAATTTGTTCGGTCATAGCTTGGGACATGGTGTAGGTCTTGACATTCATGAAAATTTGAGACTTTCTCCGAAGTCGGAGGATATTTTGCCCGAAAATTCCGTTTTCAGTATAGAACCCGGAATATATATAAAAAATAAATTCGGAATACGCATTGAAGATATATATGTACTAAAAAAAGACGGCGTACATTCGCTCACGGCTTTGCCGAAGGAACTGACAATATTGTAACGAAAGGGAAAGAAAAGAAAATGAAATTTGACGGTATAACAATAATTTCCGACATGGACGGAACGCTACTCACAAAAGACAAAAAAATATCCGGCGAAAATATGAAGGCGATTGACTATTTCCGTAAAAACGGCGGAACTTTTACGATTGCTTCGGGAAGAATATATAAAAAGGTTAATATTTATGCAGAAGATTTAAAGCTTGATGTTCCGTATATTTCGCATAACGGAGCCGTTATTTATGATTACGCAAATAAAGAAATACTGTTAAAAAAAACGCTTGACGAGGGAGCAAAAAAGGTTTTTAAGGAAATAGTTGAAAAATTCCCGCTCGCAGGCTATGAAGCGGCATCGGTGGACGAGGTGTATTTTATTAAGGACAATCCGTTTATACAAAAACACGTAAATGACGAAAACTTTACGGATTTAAAATGGATAGGGATAGATGAAATAAATTTCCCGATGACGAAAATTCTTGTTGCCGACGAACCCGAAAGAATAGATATTATGGAGCGTGATGTACCTCCGGTGTACGATAAATACTCTTTTTTCAGAAGTGATAGATTTTATTTTGAGATGGTGCCTATCGGCGTTTCTAAGGGAACGGCTTTGCCTGCGCTTCGGGATATTTTGGGGAAAAGAGCGTCAAAAATATATGCACTGGGAGATAATATGAACGATTCGGAGCTGCTTCGGGCGGCTGATTTCGGAATAGCTGTGAAAAACGCTTCCTCCGCTCTTAAATGCTCTGCCGATTTCATTTTGCCGTTTACGAATGACGAATCCGTTATAGCACGCACAGTCGAGCTTATTGAAAAGGAACTGATATAATGAATTCATTGGATATAAAAAAAGAAAAATGTATTGTCTGCGGTATTTTTATGGGAACAGGCAAAGAAGACGACAGCGACGAGGTTTCTTTAAAAGAACTTTCCGATTTATGCGAGGCGACAGGCGCGGAGGTAGTGGGAACGGTTTCGCAGAACAGAGAAGCATACGATCCCAGAACGGTTATCGGTAAGGGAAAAGTGGAAGAACTTAAAAATGCCGTCATGGCTTTAAGCGCCGATACCGTTGTGTTTGACTGTGAGCTTTCGGGGTCTCATACGAGAAATCTGGAAGATGAGCTTAATGTCAAGGTTATCGACCGCTCAAGGCTGATTCTCGATATTTTTGCGCTCCGTGCCACAACGGGCGAGGGAAAATGTCAGGTTGAGCTCGCACAGCTTATGTATAACCTTCCCAGACTTTCGGGTATCGGTAAATCCCTTTCAAGGCTCGGCGGCGGAATTGGCACAAGAGGTCCCGGAGAAACACAGCTTGAAACGGATAAAAGACATATAAAAGAACGTATTTCATCACTCAAAAAAGAGCTTTCGGAAATAGAAAAAAACAGGACGGTTCAGCGTAAGCAAAGAATGAAAAACGATGTTATAAATATTGCGCTTGTCGGATATACGAACGCAGGAAAATCATCGCTCATAAACTATA
>USLP01000092.1 GCA_900555525.1 uncultured Eubacteriales bacterium | reverse complement strand
AAAAAACTTTAAATTTACGCACGGATAATATCTATGATATTGTCCGATTTTTATTTTTTGTTACTTTTCGACAGGTTTACCGGTTATATCTTCGGCAGAGAATTATGCACGCATGAGAATATTAGGAGAAACAACATATTATGGGTAATTTATTGTATGACATACCTTTCATACCTTTTGTACTGTTAATGATAGCGATGCTAGTCGCCAGTATAATAAATTTAAAGAAACTAAAGCAGGGTGAACCTCAAAAAAGGCCTTGGTGTTCGATGATGTATGTCACAATGTTAGGTGTTCCTGTCTTTACTGTTGCAAGATGTCTTCATGATTTTTCAAAGACCTATAAATACTCTGACATAGCAGATACAATAATTCTTGTATATTTCTTCGTATTTTTTATTGTGCCTTGGGCCACAAGTATTTATGTTCACAAAAAATGGGGGCATACTAAAGAAGATAATTCATTATTTCATCTTATCTTTTTTTTAGGAATCGCTTTATTTGTTCTTTCTGCAATATTATTTTTAATTTATTTTTTAGATATTTAGAAATCTATGCAATAAAATAAATATCGGATTAGACGGTGTTACATTTTCAAACACCGATAAAATAGAAAACGACATAAAAGATTTGTTTCGGAGAAACTTTCATGAAAAAATATTTATACATATTACTTCCCGTTCTTTTCTGCTTTTTAACCGCATGCTCACCGTACAGCAACCTTAAACAAACGCAAATTATTGATTCCGGAAAATATTATCGCATTTATAAAGAGAACGACAATCAAGTCCGTTACGAAATTTATAATCCTGAGGGCAAAATTGCGTTGTCGGAAAAAACCGACCGTCCTATTGAAATTAACACGATCGGTGGCGACATAATTGACATTGGAATCGGTATGGGGACGGGAATTACAATACATAAGTACTATAATGCAAACGAAAATACTTTTTCGGAGGAATTCACAAATGTATTGACTAATTCAGATAAGTTAATTGCATATATTGAAGTTTCAAAAGAGAATCCTTTGGAAAACAGAAAGGTTGTTGTGCAAAACATTTTCGACAAAAGCCTGTTTTACGAAGAGTTCAAATTAGATTTTTCAAATGTTGATACCCCTGTTATTGAAGCAGAATTTTCAAAAGACGGAGCATCTTTATTACTGACATATTTATCAGGGGAAAAACAAACGCAAACGTCTGAAATATTAGACTTGACAGTTTAGAACTGTTTGACGGTAAAATAGTGAGAAAACAGTCAAACTTAAAACATAAGTGTCCGGAAATATATGTTACGTATCAGCACATTTTAGATATATATTAACTACAATTGTGCTGATACGTAACATATTTTTATCTGGTACAAAGTAAAAAATCCCCTCTTGATGCAGAGTACACATCAGGAGGGGTATTTTTTCGGTAAAAACGGAACACCTGCTTTTCGCCGGATATTCAGCTTTGTCTCACATTAGATGCACAGCGGTTAATGCTCGGCAGTTTGTGTATATCATTTGGTATTTTCAAGATACCGAACGCACTGCTCTGTAACATAGTCTTTATCAAGCGATAGGCTGTCCGAATATTTAATGTTTAAGTAAACAATCGACTTACCGTTGAAAAACAAAAAAGAACCATACTTGAATCCGTTGGAAAAGTCGCTGATACGGGCACACCCCTGTACATCATCATTGATTTGTTCGACTTTGGTATACGTCAAGTCAAAAGTGTTAAGCAAATGAAATGAATATAATAATTCACATATAGGTTTTGGCACATTAAGTATACCGCTTCCGGTAATATTTATAAATGCAAAATCTCCGCCGTCATTGTTTTGTTCGCCGCGGAAAACAAACGAACGGTTCTGGTCGGTAATATATGTATTACCGAATACAAAATTACGTGTGTTATGTTCATTCCCTTTTGAGCTTGGAACGGATAAATCGGCGTCGGCACTGTCAAGTCCAAATAAGGCTTGAGTACCGAAAGTGTTTAAAAATCTTTCTTTTTCGGCTTTCCCGTTTTTGCCGCAAAATGTCACAATCAGAGAAGCACACACGGCAATAACAATCGCCGCAATCATAAGCGCCGTATAACCATTTAATATCTTTTCCAACGCGGAATGTTCCTTTTTGGTAAGGGCAAAGGAAAGATAAAGAATACAGTATACCAACAATAATGCGACACTCGGAAAATACAGGTAAAATGAAGCGACACTCAATGACGAAAGGTCAAATTGGGGAACGCTCAAAACAAATAGACCGACAAGAATCAGAATAAATAAAACAACAAAATTTAAAACCGCAACTTTTTTATTTGCCTTTTTTATCATAATTATACCCGTCTCCTTCCAATTTCATGCATATATAGCGATGAGTTCATCAAACATATGCTGCAATGCATCGCTTTCCGAGGGAAAGCCAATGCATTCATACTCTTCTCCCCTCTCTCTTATAAACGTCTCCCAACGAAGTTTGTTTTTTCGTATGTTATAGCCATCGTTTGTACTGCTATCAAAAGAAACGATTTCCGGTGGTATTCCGTTTTCTTTTAGACGTGCAATAAACTCATTTCTGTTCATATCTCACTCTCCAAATATTTTTAATATACCATCAGCAAGTAATTGATCAACTCTACCATCTAATAACAAGTACTGTGTGCCTCCACCAATTTGGCCAAACCAAGGTGCAACTGTACCACTTAACGCTTGTATAGGCTGTGTTGTTTCAAATATGTGAACATTTTAACGTAACAGTCTTTGGATTCAATCCGTTATCGGATGTACAGTCAACCGATATATCGCAATCAAATTCCAATGTTTTGAAAATTTCGTCTACCTGACTTTGGGTTAAATCTTTTTTTACCCAAACAAGCGATTCAAAAGTTTGCTGTGAGTGCGAGCTTACGGAAGGACCATACCAATTGCCCCAATCTGTATTAACCTCTGTAATAACGACATTGGAAGAATACTGTCCGCAAATATGTGTGCTTTCAATGTTATAATCCGAATCATTTTTTAAAGTGTATTTGATTGTATACGGAACATAGTCACTGATTTTTAAATCCGTTCTTACCACAGTATCGCCTGTGCCGTTATCATTGATTTTATACTTACAAAAAACATCGCAGTCGTTAACGGTATAAGCGGGAAATTTGCTCAAATCATTTTCATTCGTCGGATAAAATTCAGACCACGAAATATTGATTTTTTGAATGTTTTTATTTATGGTTGCCTCACGGTATTTGTGCACGGATATTACAGCAACCGCAATCAAAATCAGCACTATTAAAATTACCGATACAACAGTAACAGCCTTCTTATTTTTCTTGTTTTTCATATTTTCCCCCACTTGTTTTTTTATAAAGAACACAATATGTGTTACTTCCGCAATTCGTTGCTTATGTACAAGATATTATATTATTGTTTTGATAATTTGTCAATATTGACTACAACGACGATGCTGTAATTCTAAAATGTTTTGCTACTGCATAAGTATGATATAAACGACACCCGTAAACATACAAGAACACCCCTACTTTCGTTTTGAAAGCAGGGGCTTTTTTGCGCTATGGTTAATAAAGATGTTACATATCAGTACAAATATAGCTAACAAACGCCTAAAATGCGCCGACAAGTAATAAGTGTAGGCGAATAATATCGCTTTAACGTTTTTCCTTCATCTTTGTAATAATTCCTACAACAAATATAGAAGCTATAAATATACCACTGGATATTAAAGCTACATTAGAGCTGATTTTTTCCAAATGAGTATTTGATTGATATTCCTCTATAATTCTGTTAATCATTAAAACAATAGAGTTAACAACCAAGAAATACATAAGTATTTTCCAAGGTACTTTAACCCTTCTGTATTTTATTATATAATAGATACCTATAACAATAAGTGTCAACATCAAGCCTACGTATGTTGGCATATTCATAGAATTTATTATGGTCAATATATAATCCTCCTTTTAATAGCCAATCCATGCTTTTTTCCAATGTTTTTCTCCAACAGATAACGCAGTACCAATACCGATTGTTAATATAGCACCGGCAACAACCGGAAGATTGAGGCTTCCAATTAAGACTCCATTTTGAAAAACCTTCTGTCTACTCAAATTATATAAAAAGTTTCGGTGAAAGTCAAAAAGTAATTTACCGCTGCACAGTACGGCGTTTTCTCCAATTATCACAGCATTTTTTCGGGACTTGCAAATACGGCTTTTCACAATCATATTCTTAATATGAAAGAGAGGTCGATTTTAATGCTTTTGGAGCTTTTATCCGCCATAACCACAAAAATGCTTTATTTGATTCTGCATATTGAAAATGCCGGGTCATTTCCGAAGCCGCTGTCAGCAAAAGAAGAAAAAAAGGCTCTTGAACAAATGGCTTCCGGTGACACAGAAGCCAAAAATCGCCTGATAGAGCACAATCTGCGGCTCGTGGCGCACATAATTAAAAAATATTATTCAAATTACTCCGACCAAGAGGATCTTATTTCAATCGGCACAATAGGGCTTATAAAAGGCATAAACAGCTTTGATTACACCAAGGGTACACGCCTTGCAACATACGCCTCGCGCTGTATCGAAAACGAAATACTCATGCACTTTCGCAGTCAAAAAAAGTCGGCTCAGGATATTTCCATGAGTGAACCTATCGATACGGATTCCGAGGGAAATCCACTGACACTCTCGGATATTGTCTATACAGACGATACCATCGCAGATGATTTGGATAAAAAAATCAAAATAGAAAAGCTGCGCGAATATATCGACGAAATGGACGACTCTCGCGACAGAGAGATAATTTTAAAGCGATACGGGCTTTTTATGTCAAAGCCGATGACGCAGCGTGAAATCGCCGAAGAAATGGGAATTTCGCGCTCCTATGTTTCCCGAATAGAAAAAAGGGCATTAAAAAAGCTCCGTGAAAAATTCACGGAGTAAAAAAACGCAAAAAAATAGCCCCCCTATTGGAGAACTACTTTCATAAAATGTCGGCATCGACCTATTTTCCCGGGCCGCTTCCAGCCAAGTATTTTCGGCACGAATGAGCTTAACTACCGTGTTCGGAATGGGAACGGGTGGACCCTCATCGTAATAAACACCGACTTTTGAGAAACTTTGTTTTTGAACTCATCTCTCAAGTGCAAGAGTAAGTATATCACAAGGTTTCTCAAATTGCAAGTGTTTTTTGCAAAAAAGTTTAAATTTTTTTAATATTTTTAAAATTATTCCGAAATAAGCGTTTTTTCGATTGTGCCGACGTAAATTCTGTGGTAATCTTTATTTGGATACCACTTTTCTATTGAGCTGTCCAAAAATCCGTCGGGAGTCATATCCTTAAACGCTACCTTTTTGCAGACAAGCACTTTCTTAGCCTGCTTAAATGTGACGGCATTATCTATATATTCCGGGACAAGACCTGTCTCGGCAGCCTTATCAATATCCCTGCCCGATTTTGCGCCGCATATGCCGAGCTCCTTTTTATATTCGCCGTCGAAGAACGAGAGCGTGAACTCATCGTATTTTTCCATAAATTCAAGGGTATATCTCTGAGGACGGACAAAAACAAACACTACATCCTTGCCCCAAAGCTCTCCTACGCCGCCCCACGAAACGGTCATAGTATTCCAATCGCCCTCTTTGCCTGCGGTCAAAAGTGCCCAATCATCGCTTATCATTTGTATCGGCGAACGGTCCAGCTCGCGCACGTTTATTTCTTTAAACATATTTATCAACTCCGTTAAAACATTTCTTTTTATAATATATTACGAAACGAGGAAAAAATCAATGACAGAAGTAAAAGGTTTTTTGAGAGATTTCAGGCTCAGCGTCCCCGAAGCTATTTATACCTGCAACGGGATTAAAATATGCGGCAGACGAATAAAATCGGTTCTGTTTTCAACCGATGTCAGCATAATAAGAAATTCCAACGCCGACGCGGTTATTGCCGTGTACCCGTTTACGCCGCAACCTGTCATCACACAGGCAGGAATGATGGC
>USLP01000091.1 GCA_900555525.1 uncultured Eubacteriales bacterium | reverse complement strand
AGCCGCTTTGGAGGCTATGACGGCAGGCAGGCTTGTTGTGCTTACGGGAAGCTACGGTCATGCCGGCGTGCTGACGCCCAAAGCATTTTCGGAAAATATGAAAAGCAATTTCACCTGCCGAAAGCAAACTCCCATTTCCGATAATCTCGTATATGATGCCGTTATAAAAGCGTTCGCCTTAAAAAAATCGGACAAGGATGAGATAACCGCAAAGCTTTGCTCGCTTGTAAAGGAAAATTATTCGCTTAAAAGAATGTGCGATGACGCCGTAAAGGTTTATACGGAATTAATGAGCGAAATACAAATCAGCGATATTGTGCTTTCGGGCTACTACGGCTTTTCAAACAGCGGAGACGACGCTATTTTGAAAATGATTATAAAAGAAATTCGCTCCTGCAATCCGAATATCGGAATAACGATACTGTCAAACCGTCCGAACGATGCGAAATCGATTTACAGCGTTAATGCGGTGAGCAGATGGAATATTTTCTCGATTATAAAGGTCTTGAAAAAGTCAAAGGTATTCATTTCGGGCGGCGGAAGCGTTGTTCAGGACGTGACGTCAACGAAATCACTGATGTATTATCTGGCTCTTATCATGCTTGCGAAAACGTATAACAATAAGGTTATGCTGTACGCAAACGGAATAGGACCGATAAAAAAAGAGAAAAACCGCAAAATGGCAAAAAATGTGCTTAACAAAACGGATATTATAACTTTAAGAGAAACCGATTCAAAGGAATTTTTACAGGAGCTCGGCGTTATAAATCCTCAAATTTCCGTCACGTGCGACCCTGTTATCGGAATAGGAGAAATTTCCAAAGAGGAAACTGAAACACTGCTTTTCCGCTACAATTTATTCGGGAAAAAATTCATTGCGGTGGCATTGCGCCCGTGGAAAGCGGCGCCGCTTTTTGAAGAAGAATTTATACGCGCGGCAAACCGCCTGAAAAGAGAAACCGGCTGCGAGATTGTATTTATACCGCTTCAGCACCCCGATGATGTCGAATTTTCACGAAAAATAGCCGACGCAACAAACAGCGTTTGCATCGACAGACGTCTTTCGGCGGAAATGTGCATAGGAATTGCAAAATATTCGCAGTTTGTTGTCGGAATGAGACTTCATATGCTGATATATTCGTTTGTTGCGGGCGTTCCTGCGCTCGGTATATCGTATGACCCGAAGGTAGAAAGCGTAATGAAATATTTCGGTGAAGAAAACTGTATCGGAATTTTGGAATTTACGGCTATGAATTTCATCTCAAAATCACAGCGCATATTAAACGGAAACGAAAGCTACCGCGAAGCGGTTGTACACCGCCTGGGCGAGCTTAAGGAAAAAAACAAAGAAAACATAAACTGCGTTATCAAGCTGCTTGATGAATGTGATGTGAAATAAATAATAAAAAATAAGCCGAACGCGGGAGTTTTGCGTTCGGCTTTGGCTTTTATTTTAAAATTTGTACGTTTCCGATTAGCGGAACAGGCTTTTCTTCATCGTTTATCGCATGAATCAAACCGATTATCCAACAAACAAAAATGAATATTCCCCATATCCAGCCGATAAAAGGAACAACGCCTAAAAGTCCGAAAAGCCAGATTACAAGCGCCTGGTTAAGATGAAATTTAGCGCCCTCTCTGTCGCCCGCACAAAGCGCAATGATTAGCCCAATCAGTGTGATGTACGCTACAATGGATGTTGTTTTTTTGTCCATGTTTTTTCTCCTTTATTTTAATATTTTATTTTTTATCATCATTTGTTAACTCTTTTAACGATGCGGCAAGTCCTGCAAGCGATTGTATTTCCGACGGAATAATAATCTTCGTTGCTTTTCCGTCCGCTACGTCCTTAAGCGCTTCGATACCCTTAAGCGAAAGAACCTTATCGTCAAGTCCGACTTCTTTAATAAGCTTTAATCCCTCGGCTGTTGCACGCTGAATATCCACGATTGCCTGCGCTTCACCCTCGGCATTTTTGATTGCCGCTTCCTTTGCCGCTTCGGCACGAAGAATCATAGCCTCTTTTTCGCCCTCCGCAACAAGAATCTGCGAACGCTTTTCACCCTCTGCCTTTAAGATAGATTCACGGCGCTCACGCTCCGCTCTCATCTGTTTTTCCATAGCTTCCTGGATATCCTTCGGCGGCAGAATATTTTTAAGCTCAACTCTGTTGATTTTTATTCCCCACGAATCGGTTGCTTCGTCCAGAATCGCACGCATTTTCGTATTAACGGTATCTCTTGACGTAAGCGTTTCGTCAAGCTCCAAATCACCGACAATATTTCGGAGAGTTGTTGCCGTAAGATTTTCGATAGCGTTCATCGGGTGGTCAACACCATATGTATAAAGCTTACCGTCCGTAATCTGAAAATACACAACGGTATCAATCTGCATTGTAACGTTATCCTTCGTGATAACGGGCTGCGGCGGAAAGTCCACAACCTTTTCCTTTAGAGTAACAACCTTTGCAACTCTGTCGATAAACGGAATTTTAAAATGCACTCCGACATTCCAGGTCTGATAATATGCGCCCAACCGCTCAACGATGAAAATCGACGCCTGAGGTACAATTTTTATACACGAAACAAGTATAAAGATTAAAATTATTCCTATAATTATAAAAAATATCATATGTAATTCCTTTCTACGTTATTTTTCGCCGACAATAAGCATAACGCCTTCGATTTTTTTGATTTCTACAATTTTTCCGGCTTCGATCGGTTCGTTATTTTCCGACCTTGCCGACCATGTCTGCCCCATTACCTTAACCTGCCCCTCTGCGTTTATGTTGTCAACCCGAACTGTTACACAGGCTTCCTCTCCTATAAGTCTGTCGGCATTCGTTTTTACGGTTTTTTTGACAATTTTCTTCAGAAACGGCTTTGTTGCCGCTATAAGAATTATCGACAAAACCACAAACATAAAGCCTTGTACGACATAATTTTCGGGGAAAAAGTATGCGTATATGCCCGTCAAAAGAGCAGATATTGCCATCCAGATTGTAACAAGATTAAAAGTTGCCGCCTCAATCACCAATAATACAATAAATAAAATTATATAAAACCAATACATATACAGCACCTCACGAGGACGGTAAAATCACAAAGCGAGGAAGTTCTTCCGTTTTGGTATCCTCCGACGGATATACATATACCGCAGGCTTCAGCTCGCTTTTCGGGCTGACGGTAATGTAATTCTTCTTTTCGCCCCTGTAAACTCCATCGTGAAATTTCCATGGCTCACCGCGGTATACCCCGTCGTGAAATTGAAATTTTTCCGCACTTCCGACAGCAGATAAGGAAATCGGAATAATTGACGCTAAAATAACCGATAACAATTTTTTCATTGCATATTCCTCCTTTATCCGAGATAAGCATTACCGTTTTCACCACTTCATATATATTGTATCACACTATCAAAAAAATTGCAATAGTTTTTTATAAATTTATTCACATATTCCGAATTTGGTTATAATTTTTTTGTCATAGCATAAAATTGTACAAGAAAGAAAGGAGCATGGACATGAAAAGAGAACGCAGTACACAAAATAATTCGGGCGGTGCGCCGAGCGGCTGTCTGCCGTTTTTTGCGGTAATTTTTGTTATAATTTTCGTTGTAATTTTCGGAAAAGGCGGAGTTAAAAAGGATTTTAATTATTTAATCAGGGGCGAAGCGAATCTCAAGGGATTTTTTTATGACGTAAAAGAAGCCTACGAAAAAAACATGACTTACCCCGATTTTTCTTTTCCTATGGACGGAAACATTACGTCCGATTTCGGAATGAGAAAGCACCCGATTACCGGAGCGGACGCAATGCACACGGGAATAGATATTGACGTAAACATCGAAAATACCGTAAAAGCGGCGGCGGACGGTGAAATAATCAAAGAGGGTACGGACGAAAGCCTCGGAAATTACATAATTATCAAGCATAAGGGGCAGTTTTCGACCTGTTACGCTCATTTGGAAAGCTTCAAAAAGACCGAGGGTGAATTTGTAAACCGGGGCGATGAAATAGGCGTTGCGGGTGCAACGGGCATTGCAACGGGTCCGCATCTTCATTTTGAAATACGAAAAGGCGAAGAACGTGTAAATCCGCTCAAATACGTTACAAGAGAAACCTCAGATGAAAATAAAAATTAATCCGCTGTTTTTAATCACGGCGGCGGTGTGCTGTCTGTTCGGAAATCCGCTGATTTTCGCCGTAACATACTTAACGCTTATCATGCACGAGCTTGTACATTTATATTTTCTGCACCGTGAAAGTATTTTTGCCGATACGCTCACGGTTGAACCGTTTGGGATATGTATAAAGACAAAAGCCATGGGAAAAGCAAGCGCATGGGTATACTTAAGCGCCCCGATTTTTAATATAATTCTGGCATTTTTGTTCTACTTCCTTGCGAAACGCACGGATATTACGCTGTTTCTTACCGCATCAGCGGCAAATCTTGCGCTCGGATTTTTTAATCTTCTGCCGTTTTTGCCGTTTGACGGAGGAAGAGCCTTGTCAATACACCTCAAAAATCCGAAAAATGCGATTTTTTGGAGCGTAATTGGCGGTGCTGGCATAATAATGCTCGGAATTTATCTTTTTTGTAAAAGCGGATTTAATTTTTCTCTTATTCTGACGGGAATTTATATAATAGCAAACAGTTTTTCGGAAAATGAACAAATTTTCGAGCGTTCTGTCAAAACGGCAACGGAGGGGCTCACGAAAAATCTTGACAAAAAAATGAAAACAGAACTTATATGCGCCCCCTGCGAATACAATGCACATAACCTCTTAAGCTCCTTTAAGCCTGATGTTTTCCACCTTGTAAACATCATAAAGGACGGCGCCGTCATAGCCACTGTAACCGAGACGGCAATAGTGGACGGAATAATAAACGGAAAAACAATTTTGAAGGATTTTATTTAAAAAATTTCAAAAAATTTTACGAAAACTATTGCAATTTTTGAAAATATACATTATAATATGTTTATATGTAAAATATCAACTACCTAAGAGAGGGATGAGTATTTATGAAAGAAATCAATACAATAGGCGTTCTTACAAGCGGAGGCGACGCTCCGGGAATGAATGCGGCTATAAGAGCCGTTGTAAGAGCGGGGCTTCATTATAATAAAAAGGTTGTCGGAGTTAATAACGGTTACCGCGGACTTCTTGACGGAGACATAACCGAACTTCACTACAGAGACGTTTCGGGAATTATTCACCGCGGCGGTACAATACTTAAAACGGCAAGATGCCGTGAATTTATGACAGCGGAGGGTATCAACAAGGCAGTCGGAAAAGCACAGGAGCTTGGAATTGACGCTCTTGTTGTTATCGGCGGAGACGGAAGCTTCAGAGGTGCGCTTGACCTTTCAAAGGCAGGCTTGCCCGTTATCGGTATTCCGGGAACAATCGACAACGATATAGGATGCAGTGATTACACAATCGGCTTTGATACGGCTTTAAATACAGCGTGCGAAGCTATCGACAAAATCAGAGACACCTGCTCGTCGCATAACAGATGCAGTGTTGTTGAAGTTATGGGCAGAAACGCAGGCTATCTTGCGGTAAACGTTGCTGTTGCAACGGGTGCGGAGGCTTTCCTCGTTCCCGAAAAACGTTTTGAACTTTCCGACATATGCGACAGAATCACCGACAACATCGCAAAAGGCAAAACGCACTTTATCGTAGTTGTTGCCGAGGGTATCGGCGGAGTTGAATTTATCTCCAAAACGATAGAAATGCAGACAGGCGTTGAGACGCGCCCCTCAATACTCGGATATATCCAAAGAGGCGGAAATCCCACGGTTAAAGACAGAATCATCGCTTCGCAGATGGGCTTGAAATCTGTCGAGCTTCTCTTAAAAGGCGAATACAACAAAATTGTTGCCACAAAGAGCGAAGAAATCGTTTCATACGACATCGCAGACGCTCTCGCAATGAAAAAGGATTTTGAAAACGAACTCGGCAGAGTTTCTGACACATTAACATATTAATCCATATTGATAAATGACAGCCGTTTGGCTGTCACTTT
>USLP01000090.1 GCA_900555525.1 uncultured Eubacteriales bacterium | reverse complement strand
TAAATCATTAATCACATCGGCAAACCCCGACGAAACATTAAGATTTTCACCGTTTCCCGCTTTCGGCGTTGTACCGCGCATACGGTCGTTGACCGCATTTTGCAAGGCATCATTCCACGCGGTTTTGAATCCCTCAATGTTCGCTTTGGTTTCCTCTGCATTCTCGCCCACACACATTTTTGCAAAGCTGACAGGCAATTTATTTTCCGAAAGCTGTTTTAATTTTTTCGTCTTTTTGAATACAGCGGATTTCCGCTTTTGCTTCCTTATCCGAGGAATTATAAGCCGTAAGAATATATTTCCCGTTTTCGGTTCTTACAGACGATAAAATCACATCAGGATTATCGATTTTGACAGCAGTGTTCTTCTTCATGCCATCTCCTGACGGAAAGAAAGACAATAGCCATGGTTTTTCATTAAATATCTGCGCCTTTCTTTCTATATCCTCGCCCGTTGTAATTCTGAATGAAAAACGGCGTTCTCCCATATCCATATGATCCGTAAATCTGTTATGAGGAGCTATTTGCCTGTCTCCCAAAGGGTGAGCCGAATATATAGGTGTGCGCAGCAAGGACAGCTTAATTGAATTTTTTGTAAAGCTGCCGCCATATGTACCGTCATTTAAGACGTATACGCCGTTTTCGATACCGCACCATTTATGAAATACGCTTTCTCTTTCATCGGAAAACATATTTTCTCTGCCGAATGCAGACTGACCTAACGGCGTCCCGCTTGTTTGGGTATCTATAACATATTTTATCATATTGTTTACTTCGTTTGAATATACGGTTATATTAACGTCTATGTATTTTCCGAGCTTAGGAAGCGTATATTCCACAACAGCAACCGAGCGTTTATACTTGAAAAATGCCTGAATTTTTGTACGGACAGCCCCATCCTCAATGATTCTTACATTGGGAAGCTTTTCATCTTTATAGCCTATAAATTCGTTTGCTTCAGCATCAGTCATAAGTGTAAATTCTCCGATTTTATCCTTAAACGAATCAACAGTCATACCCCACGGGTCTTCATTATCCTTATAAACGTTTAATTTACCGCTGTTTTCAATAAGCGTTTTTCCGTCAACCTTGTAAAGGTCGATAAGTCCTGTAAATTTACTTATTTTTGCCGTCATATGTTCGTTTTCGACCGTTATATATTCACCGTCCTGCGGTATGCTCTTTCTTTTTTCCACTTTAAGCTTACAGTCAAATCTCGTTATTGACGACGGAGCAAGCTTTCCTTTAAAGCTGATTTTGTCCGTCCAGTCAAGATTAAACGTACAGGACGGCTTCTCGTTTTGAGTCGGAAGCTCGTTTCCTTCTTCGTCGTAAACATAAGCGCACGTTATCTCGTCTATATTCCAATTTTGATTTTGGAGCATAAATTCAACCTCGAACTCGCCTTCCACCTCATATGGGTGCGGATTGAAAACCAAAACGGGAATTTCTCCGTCTACGGCTTTTTTCTGGCCTTCACAAAGCTTGAAAAATGCCTTTGTGTACAGTTTTTCCGCTATTTCCTCGGCATAGTCGAGTGTGCGCAGACTATCCGTTTCAACTCCCTTTATTGCCGAACCGGGCAAAATATCATGAAATTGGCAAAAAGCAAGCGCCTTTTTAGCTTTTTTAAATTCGCTTCTGTCAAATTTATAATCGGACTGCATTTCAACATAGCTCATTATTTTATCCGTCATTGCTATTTTGTTTTCAACTCGTCTGTTTGCCTGCTTAACTCTTACCATAGACGTGTAACAACCAACCATACAAGGTACAAGCGATTCCGCACGAACAGGAAGATTTTTTTCGGGAACTTCAGCCATAAAGCCCTCGGCGGACGAGTGAATTATCTTTATATCGCTTTCTTTTATAAATTCGTTAAGATTTTCCAAATCGATTTTTGAAGGACCACCGCCGTGATTTCCTATTCCCCAAAGGAAAAGGCACGTATCATCATTCATTCTCGTCATACATTCCCGAAGCCACTCCAGAGCCATGCCCTTTGAAGTGCCGTAATGACCAATCATGCAATGCGCCTTTATTTTACTGCCGTCATAGCCCTCCCAAAGAAAGCTTCCCTTAAATTCTTCGGGACGCTTGAAGATATAGCCTTCATATCCGAAATTTTTCAAAATCTGAACCAATCCTCTTGTATGACCAAAAGAATCGAAATTAATGGAAACGGTAGGCTTTATTCCGAATTTTTCCATAAAATACTCATTTCCGAGCTTAATTTGTTCAATAAGACTTTCGCCGGAGGTCATTACGCAGTCGGGCTGTAAATACCAACCTCCCATTATACGCCAGCTTCCCTTTTTCACGAGTTTTTTTATACGCTCGAAAAGCCGCGGTTCATGCTCCTCAATCCATTCATACAGCAGAGCTTCGTTATGATTGAATATAAAGCCGTCGTATTTTTCGCAGAAATCCGCCGCCACTCTGAAAGTGGAAATCGCCTCTGCAAGCCCCTCGTTCCACCGCCAAAGCCATGCGGGGTCAAGATGGGCATTACACAATAAATGTAATTTTTTCATGTTATCCTCCATATATTTTAAAGGCAGAAAGCAAATACAAGCATATTTGCTTTCTGCCCATGTTAAAACATTTTTAATATTTTCCTGTATATTTCACCATAAAGTCTATGATATTCTTATCCGTTTCGGCATTTAAGAAATCCTTTTCGTCAGATATTACTATAAGTCCTCTGTCGTCCCAGAAAACCTCCTTGCCAAGCGCTTCAACAAGCGCGCGAAGCGGAATAAGCGTTCTGCCGTTTACGGATTTTGCAGGTACATCAAGCGTTTTAGTTTCTCCGTTTACGGTATAGCTTTCGCTGTCAAGAGTCATCTTAATTTCCTTATCTCCCAATTTCACTCCAACCTCACGTGTTGCGTCGTCCCAAGATACGTTTGCTCCGAAGCTTTCGGAAATAAATCGTACGGGAACAAGAGTCCGCGAATTGTCAATTATCGGCTTAACGTCAGGATTAGAGGAATCGATAAGCTTTGATACGCCGTTCACAATTGCAGACTCGTTATTAACCTTTAAGAGCGTTGCTTTTGAAAGCTTTTCGGAAAGCTTATCTTTATTACGTCCCATTTTGGTAATATCAACCTTTGCAAATTCAGGATTAGCTTTTACTATTTCGGAATCCGCTCCAAAGGTATAATCCTTATTAGCTGCATTTGTAAAGCCGGGGTCTTTATCAACAAAAGTATTGTTTTCAACCTTCTTCATGTATTTCATCGGCCAGCAGGAAATTACATCGTTAAATCTGTTCTTGTTGTCCAAGAATACGCTGTAGTTGTTTGTAACCCGTGTAGACGGCATCCAAGCCTCAGAAACTCTTTCCTCAAGCTCTTTTGCAATATCTGCGAGCCAAGGATATTTTGTTCTCCACGCCTCGTTATCCAAGAAATCCCAGTAATCATAAAAACCGTCAACCGTTTTCAAGGTTTCCAGGCTCTCTCCGTCTCTTGCGTAAAACGATCTTACAATGTCCTGGTCCTTTATCCAGATAGGCTTATCTACGTTTATATAAAGGTTGGAATCAAGGTTGTTTTCTACGGAACACGGGAATACGCCAAACGGCATATTCGCAAACACGTTATGATGATATTCAAGCTGTGATGTAGCGCTGTCTCCGTAAACCGCAAATTTCCAGTTGTAGCCTTTTTTGCCGTCTCCTATCCCGAGACCGTCCTTGAAGGCTCCTTTTTCGGGAAGCTCTCGTTTTATGTCGTGGAAATAATTGTATCTTATTTCTGTTCCGGCAGATACGCAGGCTCCAAAGTTATTTGTGTACATAACGCCCATATCGAACGCTTCCCTAACGCAGTCGTAAAATTCGTTGTATTCAAATATACTGTCGTTTGTTCCGAATCTTACCGCTGGTCCCGGCATATTATGAATTGAATTGTTTCTTATTGTAAGTCCTACTCCCAAAACAAACATACCTGCCGCGGGCGACATATGAACAAGGTTTGTATTTTCTATTTCGCAGTCTTCTACAAGAATTTCACACCGTTCAAGCGTAAGTCTGTTTCCTCCCGCAACATACATTCCGTTTGCACCGCAGTTCTTTACGGTTGTTCCGATAATTGAATGATTAAAGCCTCCGTATTCTTTATAATCCTCCTCGGAGCACTGACTGTTTATGAAGTCTGCTCCGTAGTAATTCCAGCCGCCTCCTCTGTAGGTCTTCGATGAGGTGCCGCACTGATTCTGGGGCATACCGTCGCGCGTACACATATTTATTCCCGTAAAACCAACGTTTCTTACATCACAGTTTATTATATTTATTTCTTTTCCGCCTATTACGTTAATTCCGTTTGTTCTGATAAGCTCTGCTGTTATTCCGCTTAAGGTGATATATGACGCACGGTCAAAATTGATAATGGAATCAAACCAAAAACTTCCCGCATAGCCTATACCTACGCTTTTGCCCTTGAGATTTCCCGTCGGATACATATAAAGCATACCCGTATCCGTATCAACATAATATTCGCCCGGAACATCAAGTTCGTCCAAAATATTTATATAATAATAGTTTCCGCCTTTTTGATTGGCTGAAAACGCTACGCTGTCTGCGCTTAAAGATATTGTCTTTTTATCCTTGTTTATTCCCGAAAGTCTGTATGTGTCCAAAAACCATCCGCCGTTTAGATTCACAACAGCCGCCTGTTTGTTTTCTCCCCATTTTTCTATTCTGTCGTCTGTGTATCCAAATTCAAATGCGGCATTGGGATCGGTGAAATTTTCTTTTGCCACAATATCTCCCATTTCCGTCGAACCGCAGAAGCCGTCGTCGTCTTTATTCGGCCAACGTGCGGGAATGTAGGCATAATCGTCAACATAAACCGCAACGCCTCCCAAGGCATTCTGGTTACCGTCGCCGGTCTGCTTCCACGCTTCCATCGTGTTTTCCGCATCATAAACGGTGCGGTATTTCGCTTCGATTTCCTCTTTTGTGAGATAATCATTAAGGTCGACGCAAACAATATTTTTCTTTGCCTTTGCCGTATTAAAGCGATCAAGCACGCTTTGGTCGGTAACCTTTTGAAATTTATTTCCCGAAATTTTTACGCCTGCCGAAATTATCGGCTTTTCATCACCGTATGCCTTATATACGATCGGCGACCCCTCCTCGCCGGAGTCCTCCTTCGTAAATTCCACCGTATTTGGCTTAACGTTATATTCTCCGCCTCTTATATATACGGTTACCCCTCCCTCGGGAAGTCCGCTTGTCTTTTTTAGCTCTCGGATTGCTCCTTGAGCCCTTTGTATGGTTGCAAAGGGCTCGTTTTGGGTTCCCGAATTTGTATCGCTTCCGTCTGAAGAAACAAAAAATTGTACGGCCGAAATATCTTCCGCCGCGGCAGCAACGGTAAGCATCATGCTCATCAGTAATAAAATAAGAATTTGAGAAATAAATCTTTTATTCATAATATCCCCTTTTATTTGTTTATAAGATAAACCTCTTGATCCGTAAATTCGGAATTTCTTATAATAAATACGTCCATCATAACCTGATGTCCAACTCTGAACAAGAGATAATCTCCCTCGACAATTTCATCCGAAGTTGCCTTATAGTAATCTTCGCCGTCAAACACTACTATATTTACGGGGCATTTCGAGTAGTTGTAATCAGAGTTTTTGAACTTCAATACCGTACCCGAATTAGTTGAACCCGACATAGATTCAATGAATTTCGAACCGTAACATCTCATAAATCCTATACCGTAATTTTCAACCGACTGCGTATCCTTCATACGCTGATAGAATTTACCGCCGGCTACATAGTCGTTAGCGTTGAATTTTGAAACATCATAAGAGAAGTATTCCGCAACAGCTATAATCTTTTGGTTGGAGTCAACGCTGAACTGTATAAAGTCTCCGCATTTAAAATTGAGACACTGCTCAATAAGCTCGGGATCTTCCTTCGTTTCATAACGGTTTTCCACGCCCTCGCCGTTCACAAGGTACAAAATTGCACATTCGTTACCTTTGGAAACACTCTTTACACCGTATATCGGCTGGCTGGTT
>USLP01000089.1 GCA_900555525.1 uncultured Eubacteriales bacterium | reverse complement strand
TAGTATCTGTGATTTTTGGTTTTCTGTTCGGAAGCGTATTCGGAGACGAACACTTGATAAAACCGCTCCTTCTAAGCCCTATGGAAAACTCAAACACTATGATGACCGTGCTTATAGCCGCCATTGTATTGGGATTTGCGCTTCTTGTTATAGCGATGATTCTGAATCTTATAAACGCATTCAGAAAGCATGATAAAGAACAGCTGTTCTCATCTTCGGGCGGCGCAGGCTTGATATTCTACTTTTCGGGCTGCCTGATTGCCGTTTTAAGCGTTTTGAAAGGTCATTACGCAGCTTCGGCAGTTGTAACGATATTGTTGCTTATCATACCGCTTTTGCTCATTTATTTCAAAGAACCGCTCACCGAGCTGTGCGAGAAGAAAAAAGCAAAGGTTACGGGGCTTTATTTTGCGGAAAGCTTCTTTGAAGTTTTCGAGTCGGTATTAAGCTATGTAACAAATACGATGTCGTTCGTCAGAGTCGGTGCATTTGCGCTTAACCATGTTGGCATGATGTCGGTTGTATATGTCCTGGCGGGCGAATCGCTTTCGGTAAGCCATTGGATTGTGCTTGTTATAGGCAATATACTTGTTATGGGTCTTGAAGGACTTATCGTCAGCATACAGGTTTTGAGACTTATGTTCTACGAATTGTTCTCAAAATTCTATACGGGCGGCGGAAAGGCGTTTAAACCTTTTGAAATTAAATCGTAAAAAATAATATTAATATACAAAAGCATTTAAAGGGAGGATTTTAAAATGATCAATCTGACGGATATGGAGCTTGTATATCATGATTACCGTATTTGCGGCACTTGCCGTATTATTCATCACTTTGGCAGTAAAAGAAGGAAAAAATTCAAACGTAAAGGCTCTTAAAAGATGCCTTAAAACAAGCGGAATTATGACGGCTCTTTCGTCATTCACTGTTATTTTCAACTCTATCGCAATGGCGGCAGGCGAAAGCGGATTTACAGACAACTCGGCTGCATTCTTTTCAGCGGCTTTGGCAACAGGCTTGGCGGCTTGCGGCGCAGGTTATGCCGTTGCGGTTTCGGCAAGTGCGGCAATAGGCGCAATTTCCGAGAATGAAAAAATTTCCGGTAAAGCTCTTATATTCGTTGCCATGGGCGAAGGTATCGCTCTTTACGGCGTACTTATCGCAGTTATGATTCTGTCGAGAATCTAAAACAAAAAAGGTGTTTTCTTATGAAAATGTTTTTATTAAGCGACAATAACGATACCGCAGTCGGTTTGAGACTCGGCGGCATTGACGGTGTTGTAATACATACGAAAAATGAAATTATCGCAGAGCTGGAGAAAGTAAGCAAAGACGAGGAAATCGGCATTTTGCTTATTACGGGACGGCTTTATGAGCTTGCAAAATCCGAAATAACGGATTATATAAACGAGCACGTCCGCCCCGTCGTTCTCACAATTCCCGACCGCCACGGCGTAACGGGAGATTCAAGCGGCGATGTTATGGCGTCGGCATTCGGTATCAAATAACCGCAAAAGACTAAATACGGAAAGAAGGTAAAGCCGTGAATGTAGAAGAAAAGCTCAAAAAGCTTTCCGAAGCGACCATGAAACAGGTTGAAGAGGAATGTGAGCAGATAAAAAAGAACTACGAGGAAAAGAAGGATAAGCTTGTAAATGAGGCGGAGCTTGAGCTTTTGACCTCGGTTTACAGCAATATACAAAGAGAAAAGCAGAAAGCTTCAAAGGAAAAAAACAGCCATGTTTTGGCGGTAGATACCGAAAACAAGCAGAAATACACGGTCTTAAGAAGCAAGCTTATAGATGAAATTTTCGATACGGTGTCCGAAAAGGTTAGGGAATATACCAAAACCGAGGAATATAAAAATCATCTTACAGGTATTTTGAAGGATGCGGAATACGTATTCCCCGATGAGGATATAGAAGTTGTCTGCGACAAAAGCGACAAACAGTATGCCGATTTTATAAAAATGCAGAACGGAAGAATAGTTTCTTTGGAAATTTCTCCCGAAGATATAATCGGCGGTCTTATAATAAAAGGAACAAAAACAAAGAAAATATATGACAGTTCCTTTAAGGCTGTTTTGGCGGAGGAACGCAGAAACTTTCTAAAAAATAATAAATTCGGAAATTAGGCGGTGAATCTTATGGCTCAGATATATGGAATAAACGGTCCTGTCGTCAAAGCAAAGGACGCAGGCGGTCTTATGATGCTCGAAAAAGTTTTTGTAGGCGATATAGGGCTTATCGGCGAGGTAATACGAACCGAGGGCGACTGCGTAACGATTCAGGTCTATGAAGATACCGACGGAATAAAAATCGGTGAAAAAGTTGAGGGAACGGGCGCACCGCTTTCACTGCTTTTGGGTCCGGGACTTATGGGAAATATATTCGACGGTATTCTGCGTCCGCTTCCCGAAGTTGCACGCTTAAGCGGCGACTTTATAAAAAGGGGAACAGACGCTCCGAGCATCGATATAGAAAAAGAATGGAAATGTAATATTACCGTTAAAGAGGGCGACTACCTTTCGGGCGGTTCGGTTTTTGCCGAAGTTACCGAAACGGACGTTATAGTCCACAGAGCGCTTATCCCTCCCGATATTGCGGGAACGGTAAAAAAAATAAATCAAAAAGATTCGTTTAAGGTTTTGGAGCCTGTTTTGACCTTGAGCTGTTCCGACGGCACACAAAGGGATATAACGCTTGCACAGCGCTGGCCTATAAGAAATCCCCGTCCGCTTTTCAAGCGCCTTATAAGCGACAAAATGCTTTTTACGGGTCAGAGAATCGTTGATACGTTTTTCCCGATTTTAAAGGGCGGTGCGGCGGCTATACCGGGCGGTTTCGGTACGGGAAAAACAATGACGCAGCATCAGCTTGCAAAATGGAGTGATGCGGATATTATAGTATATATAGGCTGCGGTGAGCGCGGTAACGAGATGACGCAGGTTTTGGAGGAATTTTCGGAGCTTATCGACCCTCGTACAAAAAAATCGCTTAACGACAGAACAATACTTATAGCCAATACGTCAAATATGCCTGTTGCGGCTCGTGAAGCGTCCATATATACGGGAATAACGCTTGCCGAGTATTACAGAGATATGGGCTATAATGTTGCAATTATGGCGGATTCCACTTCAAGATGGGCAGAGGCTTTGCGTGAAATTTCGGGACGTTTGGAGGAAATGCCTGCCGAGGAAGGCTTCCCGGCATACCTTTCGTCAAGACTTTCCGAGTTCTACGAAAGAGCGGGCTACGGAATTACGCTTAACCAAAAGCAGGCGTCCGTTACGATTATCGGAGCCGTATCTCCGCAGGGAGGCGACTTCTCCGAGCCTGTTACACAGAACACAATGCGTTATATAAGATGCTTCTGGGCTCTTGACAAAAATCTTGCATATGTTCGTCATTATCCTGCAATTAACTGGCTCACAAGCTACAGCGAATATACAGATTATCTTGACGATTATTACAGAGAAAACGCAGGACCCGATTTCGTACAAATAAAAAGCGAAATAATGAAGCTTATGTCGGAGGAAAGCAGTCTTATGGATATAGTAAAGCTTGTCGGAAGCGATATGCTCCCCGACGGCCAAAAGCTTATCCTTGAGGTTGCAAGAATTGTAAAAGACGGCTACTTAAGCCAGAATGCGTACAATCCGACCGATACCTTCGCAAGCATGGAAAAGCAGTACGGTATGTTAAAGCTGATGCTTATGTATTATAACCTTGCGAAGAAAAAGATTGAATCGGGCGCAACGTATAATCAAGTAATTGCGCTTAATTTAAGCGATACGCTTATAAGAATGAAATTTGAAATTTCTAATGACGATACAGATAAATTTAAAGCAATCGAACAGCAGATGACCTCTGCATTCGAGACGCTGTAAGGGGTGATTTTTGGTGAATATTGCATATACAGGCTTTGGTGAAATAAACGGTCCTTTGGTTGCGGTTGATAATGTAACAAACGTCGGCTACGGAGAAATTGCGAAAATCATCGAGGAAAACGGTAACGAACGTTTCGGAAAGGTTATAGAACTTGACGGAAAAAGAGCTATCGTACAGGTTTTTGAGGGAACGTTTGCATTAAACCCTCAAACCTCCGTAACGGCATTTACGGGAAGCCCGATGAAGCTCGGCATGTCTCCCGAAATGCTCGGACGTATATTTTCGGGCAGCGGACGTCCGATAGACGGTCTCGGAGATATTTCCGTTGATGTGTCAAGAGACGTAAACGGCGAACCGATAAACCCCGTGCGCCGTGCTTATCCGAGAGATTATATCGAAACGGGCATATCCTCAATCGATATGCTTACAACGCTTATAAGAGGTCAGAAGCTTCCTATATTTTCGGGAAACGGTCTGCCCCACGATAAGCTTGCCGTACAAATCGCAAACCAAGCGAAAATAGCGGGCGACGACGGCGATTTTGCCGTTGTATTTGCGGCAATGGGAGTTAAAAACGACGTTGCACAGTTCTTTAAAAACGCTTTCGAGGAATCGGGAGCAATAAACCGTTCGGTTTTGTTTTTGAATTTGTCAAACGACCCCGTTATAGAAAGAATACTTGCACCCCGTCTTGCACTTACTGCGGCGGAATACCTCGCATTTAACTGCGATATGCACGTGCTTGTAATAATGACCGATATGACGGCTTATGCCGAGGCTCTCCGTGAAGTTTCGGCGGCAAAGGGCGAAATTCCTTCAAGAAAGGGCTTCCCCGGTTATCTTTATTCAGACCTTGCCTCCATGTATGAAAGAGCGGGAATGATTCGTGATAAAAAAGGCTCTGTTACACAGATTCCGATACTTACAATGCCTAACGACGATATAACGCACCCAATCCCCGACTTAACGGGATATATAACGGAGGGGCAGCTCGTTTTGGGCAAACCGCTTTTCAGAAAAGGCGTATATCCTCCGCTTGATATTCTGCCGTCTCTTTCACGTCTTATGAAGGACGGTATCGGTGAAGGCTACACAAGAGAGGATCATCCGCAGCTTTCCGCACAGCTTTTCGCATCATATGCGCACGTGCAGGATATAAGAGCGCTTGCGTCCGTTGTTGGCGAAGACGAGCTTTCTCCGCTTGACAGACTGTTCCTAAAGTTCGGCGAACGCTTTGAAAACGAATTTTTGTCCCAGCGTTATGATGAAAGCAGAACAATGGCGCAGACTCTCGAGCTTGGCTGGAAGCTTGTTTCAATGCTTCCGAGAAATCAGCTTGATAGAATTTCAAACGAGTATCTGGATAAATATTATAAGGGTGATGAATAATGGAAAACGGCGTATTTCCCACAAAGGGCAATCTTATAGCGTCTAAAAATTCATATAACCTCTCAAAGCTTGGATTTGAGCTTCTTGATAAAAAAAGAGTAATTCTCGTAAATGAGCTTATGCGCTATGTAGGCGAATCCAAGAACAGAAGAGGCGAGGTTGAGGAGCTTTTCAAAAAAGCATATGCAATTTTGCAGAAAGCCAATATAACAATGGGAAGCTCGGCTATATCATCATATGCACACGCAACTCCCCTTGAAAATACGGTGGAAATCTCCGAGCGCAGTATTATGGGCGTCGGTATTCCCGTTGTTAAATACAAAAAACAAACGGAAATGAAGCCCGGCTACGGAGTGCTTAATACAGAGGAAACTCTGGACGAGGTTTTTTGCGCCTTTTCCGAAATAAAGGAAAAGCTTTTGGAGCTTGCCGAAACGGAAGTTGCCGTTCAGAAGCTTTCTGCCGCAGTGAAAAAAACCTCAAAGCGAGCAAACGCACTCAAAAATATAATGATACCGAAGTTTTCGGAACAAATTAAGGTTATTTCGGACGTTTTGGACGAAAAAGAACGAGAAGAATTTTCAAGACTTAAAATAATAAAAAAAGATTAAAAAATGTGTATACCTCCTTGTATTTATGGCAAAGATATTACTATAAATATAAGGAGGTCTTTTTTATGATAATCGATACTATCGCGCTTATACTTATTATAATAGGTGCGCTTGACTGGGGAACAATCGGACTTTTCGGCGTTGATGTGCTGTCTATGCTTTTCGGAGGCAGTGCGACCGTCATCGCAAGAATCGTCTTTTCC
>USLP01000088.1 GCA_900555525.1 uncultured Eubacteriales bacterium | reverse complement strand
CCGCAGGCGGCAAAATATCTGTTTCCGCAGTCGGTAATAACGTTTTGGGAAATAGTATTTCTGTACGTTTTTTCGTTATCCTCACAGCCGTATACTCCGCCGTTTATTTTTATGCCTCCTGCGCCAATATCGCTGATTTTATTTCCGAAAATTCTGATTCCGGAACAGCCGTTATTAACCGTTACGGCATGAACACCGAGATTTTTAAGCGTACAGTTTTCGATAGCGCAGCCATGAGCATAATAGAACTCTATAGAGCCGTGCGCAAAGCAAACCGATTGCGGATCGGAAGCCAAGCCTTCATCTGTTTCAGTCATAACATATTCGCCCGTATCAGGCAGAAGCCTTTTTATCATGCTTCTGTAATCGCCCTTTGTACACATAAGCGTTAAGCCTGAAAGAGTAATATTATCAACCGTTTTTTCTTTCGTGCCTTTTATTATGAAAAGCTTATCCGTAAGCGGTGCAAATACGCTTATGTTTTCGGCGGTTTGTTGATCGTTTCTCGGAATGTAGTAGACCTTGGACGTCTCTCTGTCCAAATACCATTCGTTTTTATTTTGAAATGTTTCCGCAACATTTTCAATTTTATATTCTAATGCGGCAGGCGCATATGTAAGCTCGATTGTGAAGCGTGAAGGATATTTAAAAACAATTTTTCCGCTTTTTAAATCATAGCTTTCGATAGGAGAGTGTTCATCAACCCAATAATGGTTATAGCTGATAAAGCAGTCATTGAAGTTTCTGAAATTTTTAAATACTTCGACATCTTTTTTGTCAGCGATAAACCATTTTGAAGAAGCTGTTAGCTCTGTGGAGGTATTCTCCACGCTTTCGGGTTTCAAAAGCCCCTCGCGTGGATATGAAGTGAAGTCGGCCCGCTTGCCGTCAACATAAAGGTCTGTAAACCAAATTCCGTCATTTTTTATTTCGGGAACATCGGCGCTCAAACATTTTTGACCGTTGAATACATCATTGCGGAAGCCCTTAATTTGAAATCCGCCCGAAATAATCGTATTACAGTTTGAGGTAATCGTTACGGCAAATACGTTTTCATCAATCACAATAGGCTTTTTCACAAAATAAATATCGTCCAAAAGTACAATTCTTATCGGCTGATAAGCTCCGCTTCGGCGAATATCCGCAATTCTTTCAATTGCCTTTTCAATTGATTTTAAAGGTCCCTGCAATTTTTTGTCATACGGGAAAAATCCCATATTGTCATCAGTTCCGTTTTTTTGCGACACATAAAGTGAGGTTATGTTTACTGCGTTTATCATAAAAAATCTCCGTTTCTGTAAAATTCAGCTATATTATACTGCATATACAAAAAATTGTCAATAAAAAATTAGAAATTGCACATAAAAAAGTAATAATAGTATAATAGAGTAAAAGAAATAAAAAATATGCACCCCAAAAATTAAACTTTTTTGGAGTGCATATTAAAAATTCACAACTTTTAGCCGATATAATTTTATTATACAGCGCCGTGTGCGAGCATAGCGTCAGCAACTTTTTTGAAGCCTGCTATATTTGCGCCTGCAACAAGGTTTCCTGCCATGCCGTATTCTTTAGCAGCTTTGGAAGCGTTGTTATAAATGTCGATCATAATATTTTTGAGTTTAGCGTCAACTTCCTCGAATGTCCATGAATAACGCATTGAGTTCTGGCACATTTCAAGTGCGGAAGTAGCAACACCGCCTGCATTTGCGGCTTTTGCGGGTCCGAACAAGATGCCGTTTTCCAAAAATGTGTTGATAGCTTCGGGAGTTGAAGGCATATTAGCGCCTTCTGCAACAGCATAGCAGCCGTTTTTAACGAGAAGCTTTGCGCTTTCTTCATTGATTTCGTTCTGCGTAGCGCAGGGGAGGGCGATGTCGCATTTTATACCCCAAATTCCGCTGCAGCCTTCATGATATTCGGCGTCGGTATGAACGTTTACATACTCTTTAATTCTCTTTCTTTCAACTTCTTTAAGCTGTTTTACAAGTTTTAAATCAATACCGTTTTTGTCATATACATATCCGTTGGAGTCGGAAAGAGCAACAACCTTTGCACCGAGCTCTGTAGCTTTTTCGGGAGCGGATAGTGCAACATTACCCGAACCGGAAACAACAACGGTAGCGTCTTTGAAGCTCTTGCCGTGTTCTTTAAGCATTTCATCTGTGAAATAGCAAAGTCCGTAGCCTGTAGCTTCCGTACGTGCAAGGCTTCCGCCGTAGGTTAAGCCTTTACCTGTAAGAACGCCTGTAAATTCGTCTCTTAATCTCTTATACTGTCCGAACAAATATCCGATTTCTCTTCCGCCAACTCCGATGTCTCCTGCGGGAACGTCTCTGTCAGCGCCGATATGCTTTGCAAGCTCTGTCATAAAGCTTTGGCAGAATCTCATTACTTCCATGTCGGATTTGCCCTTGGGGTCAAAATCACTTCCGCCTTTGCCGCCGCCTATGGGGAGACCTGTGAGTGAATTTTTGAATATCTGTTCAAATCCCAAGAATTTGATAATACCTTCGTATACGGAGGGGTGGAATCTCAAACCGCCCTTATAAGGTCCGATAGCGCTGTTAAACTGTACACGGAAACCTCTGTTGATTTGTACATTTCCTTTGTCGTCAACCCACGGAACTTTAAATTTGATGATTCTTTCAGGCTCAACAAGGCTGTCGATAACTCCTGCTTTAACATATTCGGGGTGAGCTTTTATAACCGGCTCCAAAGACTCCAATACTTCTCTTACTGCCTGGTGAAATTCAGGTTCACCGGGATTTCTTTTGATGACCTTTTCCATAAGGTCAGCCAAATACGGTTCACTAAAACCCATTTTAAACATCCTCTCTCTTTATTGTTTATTGTAACTTTCGGACAGCAGTCCAAAATGACACAACATTGCTTTTGACTTTCAAAATCAACGTTTTTTAAGCCTACATATATACTATATCATTTTTTTATAAATCTGTCAATATTTTTTTACATAAGTATATAAATTTTATGCAAAAAGCAAAATAAGGCGTATTTAAAATATGCCTTATTTGTTTAATTTTACATATGCTATATATAGCATTTATCGATCTGAATAACCGCATTATTCTTTTCGTCAATTTCTTTCACGAGTTTCTCTAACTGTTTATGAATTTCAGAATCCGAAATATTGCAATTTTGCGGTACAACAACGTCAAAAATGACATTATTGTGAGTTTCGCCGAAAGCAACCCGAAAATCATGAATAGAATATTCGGGGTATTGCTCTTTTATCTTTTTCTCCGTTTGCTTTTTAAGAAGGATTACCGCTTCGTTTTCCGTTTCGACAGGATCCATATGGATAACGAGGTGGATATTGTGATTATGCAGAAAATCCTGCTCGATATTATCCATAATATCATGACTGTACAGTATATCTTGGTTTGACGGTATTTCCACATGGACGGTTGCGAAGCATTTATTTTTGCCGTAGTTATGCACAACAAGGTCATGTATTCCTATTACGGACGGATACGTTTTGATTTTTGTTTCGATAAGCTTAACCAAATCCTCTTTCGGCGCTTCACCTAAAAGCGGGCTTAAGGTATCGCTTATAAGCCCGATACCCGAATAGATAACAAATGCCGATACAATAAGACCTGCATAGGCGTCAATTTGTATACCCCAAATTCCTCCGATAAGTACAGACAGCAGAACACCGAGCGTTGAGAGAACATCGTTTAAGCTGTCCTTTGCGGTTGCCAAAACCGTTACGGAATCGATTTTCTTTGCAATAGTTTTGTTTGCATAATACATAAACAGCTTCATTATAATAGAAAAAATCAGAACATAAACGCTGATTAGACTGAAATTCAATTCATCAGGTTTGAAAATTTTCACAGCCGAGTCTTTGAAAAGGTTAAATCCGAGCATCATAATAAGAAAGGATACCAAAAGCCCCGATATGTATTCGTATCTTGCATGACCGAACGGGTGATCCTTGTCGGCAGGCTTTGATGCAAGCTTAAAGCCGATAAGTGTTATAACAGAGTTTCCTGCGTCCGAAAGGTTGTTTACTCCGTCGGCAAGTATAGCTATGCTTCCGAATATTATTCCGACCAGCATTTTTGAAGTACACAGAATAAGGTTAATTATAATTCCCATTATTCCCGAAAAATTCCCGTAGCTTTCTCTCACATCGGGATTTTCGGTATCGTTATAATTTTTTACAAAGCGTTTAATCAGATAGTTAATCACTGCAAAGCTCCTCCCACTTTTCGTAAAGTAAGTTAAGTTTATTCCGACATTCCTCCAAGTATGCGCATTTTTCCGTAAGAATTTCAAAATTTCCGCTTACTTCGGGAAGCGCCATTTCATTTTCCGTATTTTTTATTCTGTTTTCCGTTTCTTCAATTTCCTGTTCAAGCTTTTTTAAATCGTTCGCCTTTTTTGCGGCGGCGGCACGGTTTTTTTTTGAACGGTAAAAATCGTTTTGAGTCTTTTTTTCTTCTTTTGCTTCAACAACTTTTTCCGCCGATTTTGCTTCGTTTTCTTTTTCTTTTATATAGTAATCATAATTACCTTTATATATCTTCAAACCGCCGTGAGAAAATTCTATGATTTTATCGGGAACTCGGTTTAATAAATATCTGTCGTGCGATACCATAAGAATTGTTCCCGCATAACGTTTTAAAGCTTCGTCAAGTTCTTCCTTTGATGGCAAATCAAGATGGTTTGTCGGCTCGTCCATGATGAGAACATTGCCATGCATAAGCATCATTACGGCGAATTTGACCTTTGCTTTTTCGCCGCCCGAAAGCATTCCTATACGTTTGTAAACGTCCTCCGAGGAGATAAGCATACGCCCCAAAACGTTTTGGATTTCTTGTCGGTACATAGAGGGGAAGCGGTCGTGTATTTCCGAAAAAACCGTTTTTTCGGGGGATAATCCCGTGCTTTCTTGTTCAAAATAAGATATTTTGCAGTTCATTCCGAAATTTACGGACGGATTTCTTGCAATAATTTCTTTTAAAAGAGTGGATTTGCCTATACCGTTTTCACCGACTACAGCAATTTTTTCTCCTCGCTTAACGTCAAGGTTTACATTTTCAAAAAGGAGCTTTTCTCCCGCCTTAAGCGTTAGGTTTTTTATCGTTATAACGTCCTTTACAGGTTCAATGTCATAATCAAAATCAAGTTTTATTGTCTTTGTATAATCTGACGGTTTTTCCAGAATTTCCATTCTGTCAAGAGTATTTTGACGGCTTTTTGCGCTTTTTGCCGTTGAGGCTCTGACACCGTTTTTTGCAATATATTCCTTTAATGCCGCGATTTCCTCCTGCTGTTTTTTGTATTCCTTTTCTTCATTTTGAACGATTTGTTTTTTCAGCGCTTTAAATGCTGTGTAATTTCCTTTGTAACGCTTTAAACGTCCGTTTATGATTTCAGCAATTTCGTTTACGCATTTATCAAGAAAATATCTGTCATGCGATACCATAAGCACTGCGCCCTTATATTCCGAAAGATAAGCTTCAAGCCAGTTTAATGTGCGGAAATCAAGGTGGTTTGTCGGCTCGTCCAAAATAAGCAGGTCAGGCTCCGAAAGAAGCAAATACGCAAGGTTGAGCCTCGTTTTTTCACCGCCCGAAAGCGTCTTTATGAGCCGTTTTCCGTCAATGTCCGAAAATCCCATACCGTTTTTTATCATATTTATTTTTACGTCTATGTTATATCCGTCTTTTTGTTCAAATTCGGTCTGCAAGGACGAGTAGCGAGAGGAAAGTATACTGTAATCATCGGACTCCTGTGGTGTAACGGAAATAAGGGCATAAAGCTCGTTTAGCTCCTGCCCCTTTTTCAAAAGACCCGAAAAAACGCTTTTTAAATAGCTGTCAATTTCCGCTTCGCCGTCTATTTCGGGATTTTGCTTAAGATAGCCTATGCGTTTACCGCCGAAATTGATTTCACCCTCATATTCGGTAATGTTTTTACATATTACATTTAAAAGCGTGGACTTACCGGCGCCGTTAGCACCGATAAGTCCGATTCTGTCTTTATCCTCAATTTTTAAGTTTATGCTATTAAGTATTTCATTACCGCCGAAAGCGACGGATAAATCCTTTATGTCAACAATCACGTTTATACTCCCGCAAGCTTTTTAATAATTTCCGTTTTGTCTGTGTCTTCCCATTTTACGCCCAGGTCTTCACG
>USLP01000087.1 GCA_900555525.1 uncultured Eubacteriales bacterium | reverse complement strand
CTGTAGCGTTCGGAATTGTTGCCGACTATCTCATCAGCTCGGCACTTGTCAACTGCGGAATCGACTTGCGGATTAACTACTGTATCGGCATGATTGTTACGATTTGGTTTATCATCAATGAGTTGATTTCAATTTTAGAAAACCTCTCGGAAATTGGTATTCCATTGCCGAAATTTTTGGTATCAATCGTTAAAAGGCTGAAAACCACAGTCGAAGTAAAAACAGATGAAAGCGAGGAATAATTATGGTTTTATCTAATACTGTTGACAAAATGTTAAGCGAAGATTACAAAGAAAGGTTTATCGCTGAATATCAGCAGTTATCAATCCGCCACGACGGCTTAAAGAAAATGCTTGATAACTGGGATAAAGAGAATCTGAATTTTATTCCGACTTGCCCACGCAGTACATATGACTTGCAAATTAAAGCAATGAGCGATTACAGAGCCGTACTTGAAGCAAGGGCAGTTATGGAAAATATCGACTTGAAAAAATTATACGCAGAAAGCGAGGAATAATTATGAGTAATTCAAAACTTGTTAATTACACAAAATTAAGCCCAAACCACAGTGGTAAACGCACACACAGTATTGACCGCATTACTCCGCACTGTGTTGTAGGTCAGTGCAGTGTCGAAACCCTCGGCAACATCTTTATGAATACAGCCTGTGAGGCAAGCTGTAACTACGGAATCGGCTATGACGGCAGAGTGTTGCTCTGTGTCGATGAGAGCAACCGCTCTTGGTGTAGTTCATCAAACGCAAATGACCAGCGTGCAGTTACAATCGAATGTGCAAGCGACACAGTAGCTCCGTACACCATGAACAGTAAAGTGTACAACAAACTTATTGCACTTTGCGTTGACATTTGCAAGCGTAACGGCAAGACTAAACTGCTTTGGTTTGGTAACGAGGACAAGACTTTAAATTATTCGCCGAAGTCGGGCGAAATGGTCTTGACTGTACATAGGTGGTTTGCAAATAAATCTTGCCCTGGTGACTGGCTCTATAACAGGCTCGGCAATCTTGCAGACGAAGTAACCGCCGAGCTGTGCGGTAAAACATCAAATAAGGAGAATGAGGAAATGATTAAATACGGCGCACACAATACAGCAACACTTGCGTTTAAGAAGCAGTTGATTACTTTATACAATATGAGAATCATCAAGACGAAAGTCGATAATTCAAACGGTTTCGGTGACGGCACTTTGAAAGCTGTAAAAGAGGCACAGAGAGCAGGTAAAGTCACAGTTGACGGTATCGTTGGCGAGAAGACCATCAATGCTATCTATCATCTCATCAATGACGGTATTCGAGCAAAAGACAACAAAATTGCCAACGCAAAAAAGGCACTCGGCTAATTAAAACCTAAAGGACATTCTTAATGTCTTGACAAACACATGATTGCAAAAAAAATCCCCTCATCCGCCGTAAAAAGCGAGTGAGGGGAGTTTTGTCATTTGTAGATTTGTTAGCTACTTGTTAGCTGTGTGTTAGCTACGATATGTATTTTTCCGTGTTTTAGAGTGATTTAAGTATAGCAAAACCCCAGTAAATATCGTATTTACTGGGGTAAAAAGCTATGGTGCAGGTAACAGGACTTGAACCTGCATGAAATTGCTTTCACATGGACCTGAACCATGCGCGTCTGCCAATTCCGCCATATCCGCATATTTAAAACAATACTTATATATTTTACCATACAGCTAAAAAAATGTCAATACTTTTTTCGAAAAAATATGAAAAAAATCAGGCACGCGGTATGCCGTGTGCCTGATTGCATGAAAAGTATTTATTCGGTTTATACCTGCTCCAAAACAACGCCGCCTACCAAGCGTCTTGCCTGTATGAGTGCATTTGCTCTGACTTCGTAGTCCGAAGGATAGAGAAGCTTGTCCGAAGCGGATTTTATGGAATCGAGATTTCTTGAGCTTTCTATAAGATAGATTGCATTTTTTGCGTTTTCTTTTTCTTCATCCGTACCGTTTTCAACCAGTGTTTTAGCTTTTTTAAGAACGAGATCCTGCTGAATTGTGAGGATTTCTTTTATTGTATCCAAAGGTGAAGACGTAAGTCTTGATCTGTCAACGCCGCCAACGAGAACTTCAGCCGCCAAAAGATTGTCAAAGCAATACTTATAGTTGAACGGGAAGATGATGTGCGGTGCATGAGGAAGTGTAGGAGGCCACTGTCCGTCCGAGTTGAACGAATTTGTCAAGTGGTACCATACCTGTTCAATTGTCTTTTCGGAAAGTGTATCCTTGATTTCGTGGAGCTTTTCTCTTACAAGATCCTGCCACGGTCTTAATATTCTTGCCATAGGTGTGGAAGCCCATGTGGACGCTCTTGCACCGTGCCAAGCGGCATCATCGTCAAAGTTAAGCGTTTCTTTCATAGGCTCTAAATTGCAGGCGTCATCATATGTAATAAATTGACCGAGCTTTTCAACAGCCGTAACGAGTTCGATAAGTTTTTCTCTCGAATCGGGGCTCTTTTCAAATACGTTGTCGGGCTTATTCTGATATTTAAGTCTGAACCAGCCGTTTGTTCCTACATATTCGGCATCGTCTGCAAATATAACGAGCGCACCCTCGGATTCGCCTTCGTTCTGTGCGGAATATTTTTTGATAAGGTCAAGATATTTTTCAAATGTATATCCTTCCATACCCATGAAATATCTAACCGCAAACTGTGCAACTCTGTCTGTTCTTAAGAACATTCTCAACTTGCCGGGTTCAATTCCTTCGATTTTGTCAAAGGGGAAGTGGATAGCTCTTTCGCTTCCGGGAAGGTCATATTTGAAGTCAAAGCTGTAGAATGAGGGATCGTCCGAAAATTCTTTTTCATAGATTTCGGGACGGTTCGGTTTTCCGTCGATATCCTTTGAACGGCTGTATGACTCAAAGTCTCCGATAAGGTTGTGAGCGCCGTTTGCGAGAGCTTCTTTGGGAACGTAGCTTCTCCAGCCGCATTCGGGGTTCCAAAGGCTCTTGGGCCTAATGCCCAGATATTTCTCAAATATATCCATTGAGAATTTAAACGACCATGTTCCGTCTTCTTCGGGGAAGTTTGGGAGCATGGGGTGAGCATAAGGACTTCCCATAAATTCACAGGTTCCGTTTGCAATAGCCTTTTTAAGCTTCTCCAAAACGTCGGGAGTTAAGAGAGCCATCTGCTCGATTGTGTAGCCGGAAGCCTCAAACACATATTTTGTGTTGGGGAAGTTTTCTGCCATTGTGTCAAATATAAGTTCATAGCTGTTTCTGATAACGAACTCATACTTGTCGGGGTGAAGGTACGCATAGTTTAAATTAGCGTGAAAAATCATTACGTATTTCATGTTGTTTTAAGTCTCCTTTTCAATAAATTTTATTTACATACTTATTTTTACATTTTATGCTTGAAAAGTAAATAGAAATATGCTATAATAATATGGAAAAATTCTATTTTTTTACGGAGGCGCTGTTCTATGCAGAAAGACCATATATGGGTTGAACCTATAAATAAAAGCGAACTTAACGTATATCAGTATGGGCATGAAAAATGCGAGGCGGAATACATGTACGGTCCGTACGTCCGAGACCATTATCTTATTCACTTTGTAACATCGGGAAAAGGACGTTTTGTGCTTAACAATATTTCATACGAAATAGAAAAGGGAAGCGGTTTTATCATATATCCCGATGAAATTACATATTATCAGGCAGATAAAACGGAGCCTTGGACATACCGCTGGGTAGGCTTTAACGGCGGAAACTGCGGTACTATACTGAAAAATATGGGCTTTAGTGCGCAGAATCCTATTTTCAAATGCGATGATATCGACAAAATGCGTGAAATTTTTTCTCATATGAAAAAAACGGAGGAATTTACAAAAAAAGGTCAGCTTAAGCTTGCAGGCTATCTTTATATGCTTTTTTCGCTTATGACGCAGTCAAATGCCGATACGGATAAAATCCCGGAAAATCCGTATGCATCAAGTAAGGAATATGTTGCGGGCGCTATTGATTTTATCGTAAAAAATTATGCAAATAAAATTACCGTAAACGATATTTCCAAATATATAGGGCTTAACAGAAGCTATTTCGGAAGCATTTTCAAAAAACATACATCAAAATCACCGCAGGAATTTCTTATTGAATTTCGGCTCGACAAGGCGGTTAAGCTTATGCCCAACGCAAAGCTTAATATTCCGCATATCGCCCGTTCGGTCGGATATGAGGATTCTATGCTGTTTTGCAAAACCTTTAAAAAGCATTACGGTATGCCGCCTACGGAATACCGCTTGAAAAGAGAAATATAAATGTATAAAAAACAGTATGTTAAACAGAATTTTTTTGGTTAAAATAATAAAAATGAAAATTTTTTCAATTTTTTTTAAAAAACTCTTGACAAACAGAGAAAAATCTGCTATATTATAGTTGTTAGCACTCAAGGCGATAGAGTGCTAACAACACAAAGAGAGGTGATTGGTAATGAATTTGGACGATAGAAAAGCAGCGATATTGAAAGCTTTGATAGAAGATTATATCGAAACTGCAGAGCCTGTCGGTTCACGTACCATTGCCAAGAAATGCTCAATCGGACTTTCCTCCGCAACGATACGGAACGAAATGTCGGATTTGGAGGAAATGGGTTATCTTGCACAGCCTCATACCTCCGCAGGGCGAATCCCCTCAAGCTTAGGCTACCGTGTATATGTCGATTATCTTATAGAAAATATTAAGACGGCGAATGCGGAGCTTGAGTATATAAAGGCGAAGATGCAGGCGAATATGTTAGAACTTAATAAGCTTCTTGATTTCGCCGCGAAAACCGTTTCCGATGCTACAGGTTTGACGGCTATCACGAATATCACAGCGCCCGATTTGGGAACAATTCATCACTTTGATATCGTGAGAATGTCGGAGCATTATCTCATGTTTATACTCGTAACGAGTGTGGGAGCGGTAAGAAACAGACAGGTACGTATCTTGACACCGGTAGATGAAGAATCGTTATCGTATATTAAAGCGATAATAAATGATGAATTTGCCAACAAAAGAATGTCGGATATCACGCCCGAAAAGATTGAACGCTTAAAAGCGAGATTCAACAGTAACTTTGAACTTTTGGGAGTTATTTTGGATTTCATAAGCGAATGTATGGAGGACAAAACAGCGTCGCAGTACAGCGTGCAGGGTAAATCTTATATGCTGAAGGCTCCCGAATTTTCCGATAATGAAAAAATCGCCGATTTTCTGGAACTGGTAGACAATAAAGAAAAAATAACAGACCTTGTTTCGGGTGCGGCGCAGAAAGCGGGTACAACCGTTGTGATTGGCGATGAAAGCCCTGTTCTTAAGAATAAGGACTTGAGCTTGGTCGTAACTTCATATGAAATGGAGGACGGCAAAAACGGAGTTATAGGCGTTATAGGTCCGAAACGAATGAATTATTCAAAGGTTATCTCAACGCTTGAAAATATGTCCGCCATGATGGGCAGTCTGCTCGGAGACAGCCGAACCGATAAGAAAGGAAGTGTCGTCAGTGTCAAAAAAAGAAACAAAAAAATCGAATGAGGTACAAGACGAAAAAAAAGAGAATATCGAAGAACAAAAAAATGACGAAGCGGTAAATGCGGAAAAGAACGAAAAAGCCGAAGACAAAACGGAGGCTTTGGAAAAAGAAATTGCAGACCTTAAAGATACGAATTTGCGTATTCGCGCAGAGTTTGATAACTACAAGAGAAGAACGCAGAAAGAAAAGGAAAGCACTTACGAATATGCTGTCTGCGATGCCGTTAAAAATCTGATTCCGATTTTGGATACGCTTGAGCTTTCGATTAAAAATGAATCAAAAGATGAAAAAGCGTTTCATCAGGGAATCGAGCTTATAGTCAAAAACTTTAAAGATACATTGGCAAAAATGGGCGTAACTCCCATAGATGCCGTGGGTCAGCCCTTTAACCCCGAACTTCACAATGCGGTTATGCAAGCCGACGAAGGTGATGAGGAAAGCGGAGTTGTAACCGAGGAGTTCCAAAAGGGGTATAAATTAAACGAAAGAGTAATAAGACACAGCATGGTTAAAGTAAAAGCCTGAGTGTGATTAGATTTGGAGGAATGCTTTATGTCAAAGATTATTGGTATTGATTTAGGTACAACAAATTCATGTGTAGCTGTTATGGAAGGTGGTAAACCCACC
>USLP01000086.1 GCA_900555525.1 uncultured Eubacteriales bacterium | reverse complement strand
AAGGCGCAGAAGCCGAAGTCGCCGATAAAACCCGGCTATACGTTTACAGGCTGGTTTAAGGGTGAGACAAAGTGGAGCTTTGACGCGGAAATCTGCGAAGATTTAGAGCTTGAAGCAAAATTTGAACCGCTTCATTACAAGGTATCGGTACCCGAAAACAGAAGCGAATTTACAGTAAACGTTACGTCGGACAGTCAGGTTGAGCATGGCGGAAGCTTCTCGTTTAACATTACCGCCGCCGACGGATATAACGTTTCGGACATGACGGTTTATGCAAACGGAATTCTTCTTGAAAAGAAGTCGGAAAGCGGAAATACCGTGTATTTTGAAATTTCAAATATCACGGAGGAGACCGTTGTAACAGTAAGAGGTATCGGACAGAACACATATTCCGTTACATACAATGCAAACACGGCGGAATATGTCGGAAATATGCCCGAAAGCGCAATAAAGGCTTACGGCACGGACATAACAATATCCGAGCTTATCCCCGAGCGTTACGGTTATACCTTTAAGGGCTGGGCAATTTTGCCCGACGGCGACGCCGAATATTCGGGCGGAAGCGTATATTCGGGAAATGCGGATATTAAGCTTTATGCCGTATGGGAGGCAAAGACGTTCTCTGTTTCGTTTGAAACAAACGGCGGAACTGTAAACGCAGGCGAAATTACACAATACACCTACGGAAAAGGCGCATTGCTTCCGACAGACGTTGCCAAAAGCGGTTATACCTTTTTGGGCTGGTATGAGGACGAACTCACGCAGGGCGCAAGGGTATATGAAATCAAAGAAAACGACTTCGGAGAGAAGAAATATTATGCGGCATACACTATGGCGAACGTTATTGTAAGCGGTTACACGGGCGAATACGACGGAAACACGCACGATATTACATATACGCTCCCTGCCGATTTATCTGTAGAAAAATATCAATGGTATTTTGTGTCGTTCGGTTCAAATGACGCAATTCCCGTTTCGTCCGATACGTATAATACATATACCGTAAAAAATGTTTCGGACAACGGCGAATACTACTGCTATATCGAAGCGCTGCAAAACAACTATGTTATAAGGTTTTTCACCGAAAAGGCAACTGCGGCAATAAGCAAAAAGCCTATTACAATAAAGGCGTCGGACGGCAGTAAAATGTATGACGCACTGCCCCTTACCGCAGGCACGGCAGAGCTTACGGGTGAGAGCGGTTTGGCAGATACTCATACGTTTACTGTTTCCATGACTGAGGACAGCACAATAACAAATGTAGGCACAAAGGAAAACATAATAAATTCAATTATTATAAAAGACGGTGAAAATACGGACGTAACGGCAAACTACGAGATAACCGCACAAAAAGGAACGCTTACCGTTACACCGCTTACGCTGACGGTTAGTCCGAAAGATTTAACCATAAGCCGAGGTTCGGTATTGAACGAAAGCCGTTTATATGAAATAAGCGGTACATTGGGCAATGAAAAGCTTGCGCTTGCCAATACTTCCGTTACGGCTAAAAATGCGGACGGTACGGATATATCGTTTGATGACGTAACCAAAAACGTCGGCACGTATACCATTACGATAGCGTACAGCGGTTTTACGGGAGACGGTTCGGAAAATTACCAAGGAAACGGCACAATCACCTCTGCGGTTACCGTCTACAGACCAAGCAGTTCGGGAAGCTCAGGTTCGGGCGGCGGCGGTTCGTCATCGGTATCGACGCCGACATATACCGTTACATTTGACACAAACGGCGGCGAAAAGCTTCAAAGCCAAAGCGTGAAAAAAGGCGGAAAAGCTGCGATGCCCGATTCTCCCGTAAGAGAGGGTTATGAGTTTGACGGCTGGTACAGCGACAGCGCATTAACGCAGGAATTTGACTTTTCCGAAAATATTACAAAAAATATCACGCTTTACGCAAAATGGACGCAGATTAAACAGGATGAGGACAAAAAAGAAGAAAATCCGTCCGAATCCAATCCTACAAAAACAGGCGTTTCAAAGCTTTTGGAAACGGAAAATCATATCAGCTACCTAAACGGCTATGACGGCGGTGTTTTCAAGCCCGAAAGCAATATGACGCGTGCGGAAGCGGCGCAGATGTTTTATAACCTGCTTCTTGATAAAAATATATCGGGCAAAAACGCATTTTCGGACGTAAGCTTGGACGCATGGTATTATAATGCCGTAACGAAGCTTTCCGATATGGGTATTATAAAGGGAGTCGGCGAAAACCGCTTTAACCCCGACGGCGAGATAACAAGAGCGGAATTTGTTGCCATTGCAATGAGATTTGTCAGCATTGACGTAAACGGTTCCGCAGACTTTTCGGACGTTTCGCAGAATCACTGGGCGGCAAAGGATATCTCCTCCGCCGCGGCTTTGGGCTGGATTTCGGGAAATGATGACGGAACTTTCGAGCCGAACGCTCAAATCAAGCGTTCCGCAGTTGCGAAGATTGTCAACAATATGCTCGGAAGAAAAGCGGATATCGAATATGTAAACACGCATACTGACGATATAAAGCAGTTTAAAGACGTTTCCGACACAGCATGGTATTATAATGACGTTATCGAAGCGGCAAATACTCATAAATACGAAAAATCAAACGGAAACGAAATATGGAAATAACAAAAAGGGGCTTTCGCCCCTTTTGTTGTTAATTATTTATTTCTTTAAGCCAATTTTCAACATCGCTTTGGCTGACAGCCGAACGGAAACGCATACCGTCCTGCCAATCGCCCGTGCCTGCCATATCTTTAAGCTGTTTTCCGCTTTCGCCGAAGGGCGAGCTTGTATTTTTATCGAGTGAATTTATTTTATTCATATCCTCGTCCGAAAGCACAAAGTCGAATACTTCAAAATTTTCCTTCATTCTCTCGATATGCGTTGACTTGGGGATAACGACAATTCCCCTTTGCAAATGCCAGCGCAAAATCACCTGTGCAACGGTTTTGCCGTATTTTTCGCCGATTGCTTTAAGCTCGGGCAATTCAAGCATTCCGCCTCTGCCCTCGCCGAAGGGCGCCCATGCTTCAAGCTGTATTCCGTATTTTTCGTTCCATTCTTTTGCTGTTTTCTGCTGATTGTGGGGGTGAATTTCAACCTGATTTACCATAGGGCTTATTCTCGAAAACGACGCAATGTCAATCATGCGGTCGGGATAGAAGTTTGAAATACCTATCGCCCTCAGCTTGCCCTCGTCATAAAGCTCCTCCAATGCTCTCCATGCGCCGTAGTAATCCCCGAACGGCTGATGCATAAGCATTAAATCAATGTAGTCGGTTTTCAGCTTTTCCATAGAAGCATATACGCTCTTTTTACATTCTTCATAGCCGTAATGTTCAACCCAATGAGAAAAATTTCATTTCGTGCAATTCCCGATTTTTCGATTGCAGAACCGACTTGCTCTTCATTAAAGTACGCCTGTGCCGTATCAACCAGACGGTAGCCGAGCTGCGGCATTTTCACTCCGTTTTTAATGTTACATAATCCATTGTTTTTTTCTCCTTATCGGCAAATCTGAAAGAGTATGTTATACTTTGGCTATATTCTACTACTTAAAGTACACTTTAAGTCAAGAGCTTTTTGAAAAAAATTTTATGTAAGGCAAAAATTATGCTGTATACAGTCGAAAAAATTGCGAAAAATCGCTTCTTTTACGGAAAACGCTTGCAAAACCTCATCATTTGCAAGCGATAACGCAATTCCGTTATTTAACACATGGTCATCTTCAACTATAAGTATTTTCATATTTTTCTCCCTATTTTCTGAATTCTTCGGGAATGTCTTCGGGCTTTAAGGTTTTGTGAACGGCGCAGGTGCCCGCTTTTTTTGCCGTTTCGTAGTACCATTTTTTGTAATTGAGCGTTTTGAGCGTTTCTTTCAGCTGTTCCTCCTGCTTTAAAACCTCGTCTCTCTGACGTTCTATAAGCATAAGACGCTTATCAATCGTGGAATCGCCCTCGATGCACCACTCTACAAACACCTTTATTTCTTTTATCGGCATTCCCGTCTTTTTCAGACATTCGATAATGGACAGCCATTCAAGGTCGCTGTCCTTAAACATACGAATACCGCCGCCGCTTCTTTCGACAAACGGCAGTAAACCCTCCTTATCGTAATAACGGAGCGTTGACGGACGCACACCGATTTTTTTCGCAATTTCTCCGACCGTATACAGCATAATTTTCTCCTAACATAAAATTTTTTTTGAATTTTTTAAACTTTTTTTCAAAAAGCTCTTGACTTAAAGCGTACTTTAAGTAGTAGAATATAGTCAAAGTATAACATACTCTTTCAGATTTGTCAATAAGGAGGACGAAATTTATGACAGTAATTAAACAAACGGCAGGCAGAGATTCTTTGGGAGAATTTGCTCCGAAATTTGCCGAGCTTAACGACGACGTGCTTTTCGGCGAGGTATGGTCAAGAGATACGCTGTCTTTAAAAATGCGCTCAATCTTAACGGTAAGCGCACTCGTAAGCAAAGGAATGATTGACAGCTCATTTGAGTATCACGCAAAAACCGCAAAGGCAAACGGCGTAACAAAAGCCGAAATGGCGGAAATTCTGACGCACCTTGCGTTTTATGCAGGCTGGCCTAATGCGTGGGCGGCGTTTAGAATTGTAAAAAATGTATACAATGATAGTGAAGACCAAAACGCTCACGGCGGTATGTTCGGCTTGGGCGAGCCAAATACGGCTTATGCAAAATATTTTGTCGGAAACAGCTGGCTGAATCCGCTGACTTCGGGAGCGCCCGTGTTTATCGCAAACGTTACCTTTGAGCCGAGATGCAGAAACAACTGGCACATTCACAAAGCCGATAAGGGCGGCGGTCAAATACTTTTATGCACGGACGGCGAGGGTTGGTATTGCGAGGAGGGCAAAAAGCCCGTTAAACTTACACCGGGAGATACCGTTGTAATCCCTGCTAACGTTAAGCATTGGCACGGCGCGGCAAAGGACAGCTGGTTTTCGCACCTTGCTGTGGAATGTCCCGGCGAAAACACGCAGAACGTTTGGCTCGAGCCTGTAAGTGATGAAGAATACAATGCATTAAGCGATGAGAAATAAGAGGAGGTTATTAATATGAAATACGATTTTTGTTACTACAATCCCACAAAAATTTATTTTGGAAAAGAGGCGCTCGGCAATCTTTCGGGCGAGCTTGCAAACTACGGAAAAAACATACTTTTGATATACGGAAAAAATTCCGTCAAAAAGAGCGGACTTTATGACGAGGTTATAAAAATTCTTAAAGCGGCGGACAAAAACGTTACCGAGCTTTCGGGAATAAAGTCAACCCCGTCATATTCACAGCTTTTAAAGGGCGCAAGCCTGGTAAAAGAAAATGATGTCGATTTAATTTTGGCTGTCGGCGGCGGTTCGGTTATCGACTGTGCAAAGGGAATTTCCGTTTCCGCATACTGTGAGGGCGACCCGTGGCAAAAATACTGGGTTGACTTTGAGCCTGTTACGAATAAAATCGTGCCTGTTGCGTCAATTTTGACAATGGCAGGTACAGGCTCGGAAATGAGCGGCGGTTCGGTCATTACAAACGAGGAAAAAATGCTTAAAAACGGCAGAGTATTCCCTGCAAACGTAAATCCGAAATTTTCGATTCTCAATCCCGAATATACGTTTACAGTTCCGAAATATCAGATGGCGAGCGGTATTTTTGACACAATGTCGCATCTTATGGAGCAGTATTTTTCGGGCAATGACGATAACACAACCGATTATATTCTGGAGGGTGTTATGTGTTCGCTTATCGTAAGTGCAAAAACCGCAATGGAAAACCCGACCGATTACGAAGCGAGAAGTAATATTATGTGGTGCGCAACAATCGGACTTAATACGATTACGGGACTTTCAAAAATGCAGGACTGGGAGGTTCATATGATTGAGCATCAGATAGGCGCATATACTGACTGTGCGCACGGCGCGGGTCTTGCGGCTGTTTCCGTTCCGTATTATAAGTACATTATGAATGACGGCATTGATAAATTTGTACGTTTTGCAAAAAACGTATGGGATATTGATATAAACGGCATGACAAAGGAACAGGCGGCTCTAAAAGGCTTAGAAAAGCTTGACGAATTTATAAGCCTACTTGAACTTCCGAAAACCTTAAAAGAGCTTGGCGCAAGCGAAGAAATGCTTCCCAAAATCGCAAATTCCACCGTTTTGGGCGGCGGC
>USLP01000085.1 GCA_900555525.1 uncultured Eubacteriales bacterium | reverse complement strand
CACAGAGGAATCTGAGGACAACTGTGCGGTGATGGCTGCGGATGAGCTGGAGGATTATCTGGAGAACGGAAATATCAAAAATTCCGTAAATTTCCCTGCCGTAAGTATGCAAAGAGGCGAGGGCAAGAGAGTTTTGGTATTCCATAAGAATATCCCCGCAATGGTTTCGGGAATTTCAAGCGCATTTTCCAAGCACTCCATAAATATCGAAAACATGATTAACAAATCCAAAAAGGATTACGCTATAACAATGCTTGACGTTTTAACCGATACGGTGTCGGCTGATACTATCGACGAACTTAAAGCTATCGAGGGCGTTAAGGGCGTAAGAGTTATAGATTAGTTTTTAGTCATCGGAAAAAAAGGGCGTTTTTTGTAAAATGCCCTTTTTTGGTATTCATTTGAAAAATTTTTTTCAAAAAACTATTGATTTTTATTAAAATATATTGTATAATAACAGAATACAGCTGTTGGAGGTATGTATGGAAAGAATACTCGGTATAGATTTCGGCGACAGACGTGTAGGTCTTGCCGTTTCCGATTTACTCGGCATTACGGCACAGCCGATAGGATTTATAGTTATAGACGGTGCAAACGATGCCGTTTTCAAAATTGCTCCTTATATAAAGGAATATGATATAAAAAAAATCGTATTGGGTCTGCCGAAAAATATGAACGGCGACGAGGGCGAACGTGCCGAAAAAACACGCCGTTTCGGCGAAAAGCTAAAATCCGCCTTCAATATTGAGGTTCACTATTTTGACGAACGCTTAACAACTGTTTATGCAGACCACACGCTTAACGCCCTCAATGTAAAGGGTAAAAAAAAGACGGGCAAGAAGGATGCGTTAAGTGCGGTATTAATACTGCAAGGCTATATGGGAATATAAAATCATCATATTTCGCATTTACGTTCGCTCGCGTATTGTTTTATACGCGTCGCTCTCTTAAATGCAAAATCTGAAAGATTTTATTGTTAATTACAGAAAGGAAGAGATATTATGGAAAATATGGAAAAAATCACGCTTTATGATGAAAATGATAATCCGTGTGAATATGAGCTTATAGATTTATTTGAATTAAATGACAATGTATACGGCGGCTTTGCTCCCGTTTTGACGGAGGAAAATGCCGATGATGAAGAAATTGAAGTCGTTATGCTTAAGGTTTTGGAACGCGACGGCAAAGAACTTTTCTCCGAGATAGAATCCGAAGAGGAAGAAGCGGAAGCGTTTTCGGAGCTTGTAAGACGTCAGGAGGAGACGGACGACGAATAAATTTGCTGTAAAAAAGAGGTGTTAATTATGCGTATGTGCAGCAGATGCAAAAAAAATATGGCAGTTATTTTTGTTACAAAAATGGAAAACGGAAAGGAAATTTCCGAGGGCTTATGCTTTAACTGTGCAAAACAGATGGGAATAAAGCCGTTTGACAAAATTTTGGAGCAATTTAATATAAATGAAGAAGATTTTGCCGATATGAACGAACAGCTCAATGAAATGATGGGTTCGGTCGATATGTTCGGCGATAATATGACAATGGGTGAAATGCCGGCGGAAAATTCCGAAAACGGAAACAGCAATGAAGAAAACCGTGAAAAACGCGGATTTTTCGGTAATAAAAAACAGCGTTCAAAACGCTCTTTTCTAGATTCGTACGGTACCAATCTTAACGAACGTGCGAAAAACGGAGAAATTGACAACGTTATCGGCAGAGAAAATGAGATAATGCGTGTTATAAATATTTTAAACCGCAGAACGAAAAACAACCCCGTTTTAATCGGCGAACCGGGTGTCGGAAAGACGGCTATTGCAGAGGGGCTTGCCGTAAAAATCGTAAACAAAGAGGTGCCTGAAAAGCTTTTGGACGCACAGATTTATCTTGTTGATTTTGCGGGAATGATTGCAGGCACGCAGTTTCGCGGTCAGTTTGAACAAAGACTTAAAAATCTGATAACGGAGACAATCGAACGCAAAAACGTTATACTTGTTATAGATGAACTTCATAACATTGTTGCGGCAGGCGACGCAAACGGCGCAATGAATGCGGCGAATATCCTAAAGCCGTATCTTGCAAAGGGCGAGCTTCGTATTATAGGCGCCACGACCCCGAACGAATACAGAAACAATATCGAAAAGGACAGTGCGCTTGAGCGCAGATTTGCAACTGTAAACGTTGACGAACCCGATGTGTATGAAACGATAGAAATACTAAAGGGCATAAAGGGATACTATGAGGATTATCATAAAGTAAGCTACAGCGACGAGGCTATCGAAACGGCGGCAGTTATGGCGGACAGATATATTTTTGACCGAAAGCTTCCCGATAAGGCTATAGATTTGCTCGATGAAAGCGGCGCAGTCAAAAACGTTACAAACGATTCGCTTGTTAAGCTTAAACAGATGAATGATGAACTTGAAAGGCTTATTGAGCTTCAAAATGAGCCTGTTGCCGAGGATTCGATAGACGAATATAAAAAAATGGCGGACTATAAAATTGAGGAATGTCATTTGAGAGAAGCTATAGATAAGCTTTCCGAAAATGCAATTCGTCCCGTTACAACGGAGGATATTGCAACGGTTATCGAAAGTATGACGAAAATACCGGTTAGAAATATTACGGGAATAGAATCAAAAAATCTTTTGAAACTGGAGGAAAAGCTTAAACAAAGAATTGCAGGGCAGACGGACGGAGTAAATGCCGTTGCCGCCGCAGTAAGACGGGGCAGAGCAGGCTTAAGCGCCAAGAGAAAACCCACGTCGTTTATATTTGCGGGTCCTACGGGCGTAGGAAAAACAGAGCTTGTTAAAGCTCTTGCATACGAGCTTTTCGGCACAGAAGAAAGCATTATCCGCTTTGATATGTCTGAATATATGGAAAAGCATACGGTTTCCAAGCTTATCGGATCGCCTCCCGGATATGTCGGCTATGACGATGCGGGACTGCTCACGGAAAAAATCCGTAAAAAACCGTATTCGATTATACTTTTTGACGAGATTGAAAAGGCGCATAAGGACGTATTCAACCTTTTGTTACAGATACTTGATGACGGTATTCTCACGGACAGCCACGGCAAAACCGTAAGATTTTATAATGCTATAATAATCATGACGACAAATGCGGGAAGCGAATACAATAATTCACCTCTCGGTTTTGAAAAGAGCGACACGGCTAAATCGAAAGAAAAGGTTGACGCATCTTTGAGAGAATTTTTCCGTCCCGAATTTTTGAACAGGGTTGACAAAGTTGTCGTGTTTGACCCGTTGGGACATGAAGAAATAGAACGCATTACACAGATTATGCTCGGAGACGTTATCAAAAACCTACAGGGCAAGCATCTGTATATGGAATATACTCCCGCTCTTACAGACTACCTTTGCCGTAACGGATTTTCCGAGAAATTCGGCGCACGTCCGCTCCGCCGTCTTATCGAACGTGAAGTTGAAGACCTCGTTGCTGACAGCTTCATAAAAGGCGAAATAAAAGAAAACGATAAATTCACAGTTGATTTTAAGGACGATAAAGTAGTTATAGAAAAATAAAGAAATACTCCTAATTTTCAAAAATTAGGAGTATTTTTCAATTTTGGGAGATTTGCTATAATTTTTTATTACTGTTTTTATACTTTTGGCAACATGGTATGCAAGCATAACTGGGACAGCATTTCCTACCATTTTATAACCGTCTGAAATATCTGTATAATAAAATATGAAATCATCGGGGAAAGTTTGTATTCGTGCACATTCCCTAACAGATAAGCGACGATATAAATTTTCTTTGCCGGGGGCAAATATTCTTTTATTTTTTTCAACAAATATCATTTTAGGCGCTTGTGGGTGGATAGGAGCGTGCCTTCCTCCTGCTTGTATTGTAAATGATTGCTCGTCCCAATTGCGAACTCTGTTTCTTGACATATAAATTGTTGAAAAACCGCCGTTCATATACTCGTGATTGGAAATAAAACATTTATTTCCGTTAGTTTTATTTTTGTCTTGCGCTTTAATTGCCGTATCTTTTAAATCCCATATTGCATCTTTTAGTGTGATTTTATAATTTAGCGGTTCGGGAAATTTATAATTAATATTTAAATCTTTTCTAAATCCGATATAAAAAACCCTTTTTCTGTCCTGCGGTACATTATAATTTGCCGCATTTGCCAAATTAACATTAACATTATATCCTGCTTCTTCAAAATGAGATATGATATTTTTTACCGCTTCTTTATGTGGATCCGCAAGCATACCTGAAACGTTTTCGGCTACAAAAAACTTCGGTTTTTTATCTTTGAGTATTCGGATAAACTCATAAAATAATTTTCCTCGGCTATCTTCAATTCCGCGACCTGCGCCTGCTTCGCTCCAGCTTTGACAAGGCGGTCCGCCGGTAATACCATCACAATCGGGAATATCGCTTGATGAAATGTTTCTTATATCTCTTTTATCAAGAGGGGTACTGTGATTTTTTTCATATGTATCCCAAATTGTTTTATCATATTCATTTGCCCAAAGTATATTGAAGCCTGCTTTTTGAAACCCCAAATCCAAACCGCCTGCTCCTGAAAATAAACTTATAATATTCATCTAAACTCTCCTATACGGTAAATGTAATCAGTTTTGCATTTTTAAGCTGTGCAGGGTTGTTTGGATTTTTTATTTTAACATTTTCAATATGCAAGTCCTGAATGTTTTCGCATAATTGCTCTAATTCATTATAATTTTTAAATGAATAATATTTTTCCTCGTTTATGAGAGCCATAAAATTAAAGCGTTTTGAATAATCTCGTTTATAAATATAATTGAAAACACTAAAAGGATTTTCAATTCCCCACATACCGCGAACACGCAAATATGTAATTCCCAACGGGTCAACTCTGTTTACTCTGCCTAATTCTTTTGTTTCGGAGAACTCTACGCCGGTTATGCTTTCTACACCTGTTTTGATAACGCTTTTTATTTGTTCGTAAACGGATTTTTCAGCGCAATAATCATCGCCGTATACTAAAGCCAAAGATTTAAGATTATTTGTGTCGACCACCCCGACAGCATAAATCATATCCTTAACATCCCATTCTTCACAGGTTCTGCAAGCCTTTTTAATCATAGGGCTATCACAATAAAGTTTAGCTTTGGGATAACTGCTGTTTAATGCTAACGCTGAATCGTTTGATTCTATTTTTTTAACTTCAACAGCGTCTCCGCCCCGTAGCATAGAATCGGGCGGATTGTTTTGATTTCCTAAATAGCTGAATACTTTCGATAGTTTTTGATTTCTTATGTTTTCGTCTTTTTCGTTTACTGTTCCTGCAAATATATCTTTAATATATTCTTCTAATGCTTCGCCCATATTGTTTGCTCTGTTATGGCTTTCTGAATAAGCTTTTAATTCAAACTTGGGATTTGTAACGAGTTCTGTTATTGCATCAATTATGTTAGCCAAAAAAATCATTCCTTAACATTTTTTAATGTTGTATAAGTTAAATACCTTTGTAATTATATTATATACTTCAATCAAAATAAAGTCAATAGCTGAAAAAATATTTTTGATAATTTGTCGAAAAATTATTCTTTGCTGCATCGCAAAAAAGTAAATTCCGCAAGATATTTTTTAATCTTGCGGAAAATCATTTTTTATTTTTCCTTTGAGGAGAATATAAGGGAAAAGATGAAGCCGAAGAAGATTGCCGAGGCGAGACCTGCGGCGGCGGCAGTTATGCCGCCCGTTAAAATTCCCAAAATTCCTTTTTCGTCTATTGCTTTTATGACGCCGTTCGCAAGTATGTTTCCGAAGCCCATAATGGGAACGGTTGCGCCCGCTCCGAATATTTCGACAAGCTTATCGTAAAATTTTAAGAATGTGAATATAACGCCCAAAACAACGTACAGCACAAGTATTCTTGCAGGCGTGAGCTTTGTATAATCTATAAGAAGCTGTGCTATAAGGCACAAAAACCCCCCAAACAAAAATGCGTAGAGATAAATCAATTTTACACCCCCTCTAACTGAATAAGATGGGCGATTGCGGGAATTGTTTCGCCTTGGTATGCGGTTGTCGGCGACATAAGCGCTCCCGTTGCAATAACGAGAGCCTTTTTTATATTGCCTTTTTTCATGTTTTTAATAATATATGAGTTAAGCGTTGACGCACAGCAGCCGCAGCCGCTTCCGCCCGAATGAGTGTCCTGTGTTTCTTTATCGAAAATTAAACAGCCGCAGTCGGAAAGAGAGGGGATTTTAA
>USLP01000084.1 GCA_900555525.1 uncultured Eubacteriales bacterium | reverse complement strand
ACACCTTTGAAAAAACGGAAGTAAAAATCACAAGTATCAAAAGCGCGCCCGTAACAAATTCAACGAGGCTGTTTGTTACTATGGAAATTACGGAAACACGTCCGAAAATCGCGAAAATAAACGGAAGCATCACAAGCGTTACGATAATATTTGAAACGGCTGCGCTTATTTTATCGCCGTATTTTTTCACGCATATTTTTTGAACAGGTGCGCAGAAAAAGGCAATGCCGATAGTTGCGCAAAAGGTAAGTATAAACGAAATATCATAAACATACATGGGTGAAATAATGAGAAAAGCGGACATCGTAAGAAGAACAATATCCTTAAGCTTCATGCGTTTTTCGCCGATAAGGTCTGCGATATAAATTGTCGAAAGGCTCACGTATGCTCTTATAACGGATACCCCCAAGCCTGTATAAAACGCAAAAGCGGTCATAAAGAAAAGCGTTATAATAACACGCTTTTTATAGCTTGGTATAAAGAGCCGTAAAAAAGTTATCAAAATGCCTGCAATAAGCGCAAAGTGAAGTCCCGAAACGGTTGCAATATGTATAGTTCCCGTTTTTATCAGGCTGTCTGTTATATCCTGCGGAAGAAATTCTTTATCCGACGTAAACATTGCGTATGCCGTTCCCGCCTCATCGTAATTAAGATACTTAAGAAGCTCATAAAACGTGCCTTTTTTCAGCATATATGCGCCCGAAATGACGGAATATTTTTTTGAAAAGCCGACAACGCTGAAATTTTTCGTCTCGGTTTTCAAATACAAAACGCAGTTTTTGCCAAGTAAACGTCTGTTGAAATTCTTCATTTTGTTTTCGGGCGGTACTTTATAAATATGCGCATTTTCAATTTTCACAATATCGCCCGGGTATATTTCGCATAATGATTTCAGCTTTACTTTTATGATATTTCCATCCTCGGTCTTTATGAAAAAATCGCTTGAATCGGAATATGACGATATATCGTTAATAACCGTGCCTGTAACAGTTTCTCTGCTTTCAGAAAGAAATTTATCGGCAGATACGGTTATACGTTTCAAAAAGAACGAATATTCGGTCATTGCGAAGCCGAATATCATCAGACATATTAATACCGAAAAAATATTTTGGCGTACGGTTTTCTTATCGCTTACGGAAATAAAAGCGCACAAAGCCGCACAGCACACGAAAACCGGGATATTGGAAAAATCCGAATATCCCGAAACAAACATAGCAAGAATAAATGTAAATGCCGCCGCAGTAATCATTATCCTTTGGGATTAACTATATCACGCCAGCCAAGGTCTCCGCGCTCCAAGCCCTGAATGAGAACCTCTGCGGTCGCAAGGTTTGTAGCAAGCGGTATGTTATGCATATCGCAAAGTCTGAAAATTGCGCTTGTGTCGGGTTCGTGAAGTCCCGGAGTAAGAGGGTCTCTGAAAAACAGCACAAGGTCAATTTCGTTATATGCAATTCTTGCGCCTATCTGCTGGTCGCCGCCCTGGGAACCCGATAAAAATTTATGGACAGCAAGTCCCGTAGCATCGGCAACCAAACCGCCTGTCGTACCCGTAGCAAACAAAGCATGCTTTTGAAGTATAAATTTATATGCAATGGTAAACTGTACCATAAGTTCTTTTTTCTTGTCGTGGGCTATTAATGCAATATTCATATTTAACGTTTCCTTTCTGTTTTTATTCACTCGCCGAATTATTTAAAGTTTTTTTGTATACTCTCCACTTTATTTTAATATTTATTTTTTCTCCTGTCAAGCGTTTTGCACAATTTTTTATATTTTTCGACATTTTTTTCTTCGGATTGCCTATAATCAGCTTTCCCAAAGCCTGAAATTTCAGATTTTCGGGATCATCGCAGACAATTCCCAAAAGCGGTACTCCGAGTTTTTCCAAAATCTCGTCAACATTCGGAGCAATTCCCTTTCGTATCAGCTTTATATTAAACTTATTTATAATTGCGCACTGTTTTTTTATTCCGTATTCCTCCGCAACCGAAAGCGCTTTATCCGCATCTCTTAAGGAAGCGTAATCGGGATTGACAACGGCAATGAAAATATCCGACGCCATAAGTGCGTTTTTAAGTCCCGTTTCTATACCTGCGGGGCAATCGAGCAATATAAAATCAAATTTGTCTTTTATACCGTCCAAAAATTTCAAAAAAGCGTCCTTATCCAAATCCTCTTTGTCAATCGTCTGTGCCGCAGGCAGAAAATAAAGCTCGCCGTAATCGGAAAAACGGTATGCCGCATCAAACAAGTCCATTTTGCCCTCGTATACGTCGGTAAGGTCATAGACGATAACGCTTTGAAGCCCCAATGTTAAATCAAGATTCCGAAGCCCTATATCAAGGTCAATAAGCAGAACTCTTTTCCCGAGCTGTGCCAAAGCGGCTCCGATATTTGCGCAAAGCGTTGTTTTTCCCGCTCCGCCCTTTCCCGAAGCAAATGCTGCGATTTGTCCCATTTTATACCAATTCCTTTCCGCTGTCCGAAGCTTTAATATTATTTAAGCGTCATTTTTTCGTAATCGTCTTTTACATCCATAGTATCGTTTATAAAGTATTCTTCAATAATTTCTTTTGCAACGGGCGCAACGATATTACCGTGCGCACCGTGCTCAACAACAACCGAAATTGCTATTTCGGGGTCGTCAAACGGAGCAAACGCCACAAAAAGCGCATTGTTTGTTCCTCGGCTTACCTCCGCCGTACCTGTTTTTCCTCCGACGGGAATCTGAAAATCACGGAATGTTCTGCTCGCCGTTCCGTCCTCCGTAACCGCAAGCATACCCTCCATAACCGCCTTATAGTTTTCGGGCTTTATGTTTGTTACCTCCGCAACTTCGGGGAGCGCCTCTTTTATATCGCCCGTTTTGTGGTCTTTTATTTTATAGAGTAAATGCTCTTTATAGCGTGTACCGCCGTTTACAACGGTCGCAATATAGTTTGAAAGCTGTATCGGTGTGAAAAGATTGCCCGACTGACCGATTGCCGCCTGCAAGGTATTACCGTGATACCATGTTTCACCTCTTGCCTCCGCCGCTTTTCTGCTTGCGACAGAGCCTTTTGATTCGCCCGGTATTTCAATACCCGTAAGCTCGCCCAAGCCGAATTTTCTGCTGTATTTTTCGAGATTGTCTATACCGAGCCTGCGTCCGACATCATAAAAGAAGTAGTTGCAGGAATATTTTATGGCGTCGCTTACGTTCACATTTCCGTGAGAGCCCGGGTATATATGGCAGACAGGCTGATAATCCTTATAAAACGTATATTTTCCCTTATCCTTTATCGTTTCGGTAGGTGTGATTATGCCCTCCTCCAAAGCCGCGACGGACGTTAAAATTTTATACGTCGAACCCGGCTCATACGTTCCCGCAATAGCTCTGTTCCAAAACGGTTTATTCGGATTTTTGTAATTACTTTCGTAATCACGGTCAAAATTTTCTATACTGTAGGTCGGGTTTGAAGCAATTGCCAAAAGCTCGCCGGTATGCACGCTTGTTACAACAACGGCGCCGCCCGAAACATCGGAGGCAACATTTGCTCTTATATATTTAACCATGCTGTCGAGCGCCTGCTCCGCACGCTTCTGCAAATTCAAGTCGATTGTAAGGATAACGTCATTTCCCGAAACAGCGTCCTTTAACGTATCCTGCGAAATAATTTTACCCTTGTTGTTCTGCTCGATTTTTAAAATTCCGTCGCTACCTTTAAGCTCAAGGTCGTATACCTTTTCAACGCCCTCTTTGCCGATAACGTCGGTTATGCCGTAGCCGAGCGAAGCAAGCTCGTCATATTCTTCTTTATATATGGGACCTACCCTGCCCAAAAAATGCGCGCCGACTTCTTCGGGGTACATTCTGTCATAAGATGTCATGATATTCACACCGGGGTATACGGTTGTATTTTCTTTTAGAATAGTTACGATATTTATATTAACGTTTTTCGCAAAAACATAAGGATTGTTTACGGAAAATTGCCTTAACTCCATTTCGTAGCGCACGCTTGCAACCTTGCGTTTATAATCGTCGGGGATAGAGTTCAAATCATACCTATCACACAAAACCTCAACAAGCTTTTTTGCCGTCAGATTTTCATTAAGCTTAAGCCTTTGAAGCGTGGTTTTAATTTCTTCCTCATTTTTCGTATAATTATACGGTTTTTCCGATACGGGGAGCGTATCGACATACGTCTGATTCTCCTTTTCCATAAGCAAAATCAGCTTATAAAGAGTATCGTTAAGCTCACTGTCCATCTTATTGTATTTTGAAATTTCAAGATTATATGTCAGCGCACTTGTAACGATTACACGTCCGTATCTGTCCAGAATGTCGCCTCGTTTTGCTTTCAGCGGCATGGTTTTCACCATGCTTTTATATGATTTTTCACGGTATTCGTCTCCGTTTACTATCTGAAGCGAAAAAAGACGCATAAAAAACAATGCGATAATCATCGTAACAAGCACAAATATTATAACAATTCTTGAAAAAAACTCTTTTTTCATACACGAAACATACTCCTGTGTTTCTTTTTCTTCTTCTGCGCCATGAGCAAAAAGACCGTAAATACAATTTGGTTATATATAAATTCGGGAACGGCGATATTAAAAACGATTCTTATGAAATTTCCTATAAAAAGCCATTCGCCTATTGCAAAAAGCAAGGAAAAGAAAAAGTTAAAAACAAGCCCGCCCAAAAATTCAAAAAAGAAATTCTCCGAAAAGAATTTTGTATAATAAATTCTTATGACTTCTTCCGCCAAAACGAACAAAAACGTATAAGAGCCGAAAACTCTGCCCGAAACGGCGTCTGTCATAAGCCCCATAATAAGCGCCGTATAAAAGCCGTAATGCGGATAGTTTTTAAACGAAATCACCAAAACATAAGCAAGCGCAAAGTTCGGAGCGATGCCCCACAGGCGCACCCTATCTGCCAAAACCGTTTGCATAATGAAAATCAGTATGAATATAAACGCTCTTTTTATATATACCCAAATTCCCTCATTTTCCATGAGAAGTCTCCTTAATTCTGTTCTGTAATAACCAATACCTCATAAAGCTTTGTGAAATCCACAACGGGAACGATTGTCGCATACTGCGAGCTTGAATTTTCCGAGATTTTCACTTCTTTTATTCTGCCTATCGCAATACCTCTGGGATAAATTTCTCCCAAGCCCGACGTTTCCACAACGTCGCCCTCCAAAAGCGTAAACTGGTTTGAAATATAAAGCATTTTTAAATAGCCTTCGTTTATAAGAGAAATATCGCCCTCGGTAACGGAAATATCGCCCGTACGGGTAATTTTGCAGCCTGCCGAAGTGGACGGGTCTAAAATTGTCTGTATTTTCCCCCAGCCGTTTCCGACCTCAAAAACAAGCCCGACAAGTCCGTTTTGAGAAATAACGGGCCGGTTCACAAGAATACCGCTTTCGCTTCCTCGGTCAATCGTTATAAATCTACAGTAATTTCCACCGTCCTTTGCTATAACGGAGGCGCTCACCGTTTTAAATTCGGGATATTTTTCTCTTAGCTCCAAAAGGTCCCGAAGACGCTCGTTTTCCGCCTCCAATGACGTAAGAGAGCTGACCTTTTGGCTTAAAGTATTATTTTCGTGAGTAAGCTCGTCTATAGAAGAAACAAGCTTTTTCTTATCTTTAAAATAATCGGATATTCCGCCGAAAAATTTCGCTGTGTTTGTAAAAGCCGCCGAAAAAGGCTTTGAAACAACGTTTACCACATTGTCAAAAAACTTTATATTTATCCTATCCTTTGCGGAAAACACGGCAAGGACAATGATAACAACAAGCAGTACAGCAAAAAATATACCGGGACGTTTTCTGCCGTCTCTTCCCAAATTAATCCACCTCTTTTATCTTCTGTACGGTTTTCTCTTTGAATCGTTATTTATAAGCTTAAGTGTTTCAATTTCCTCCAAAAGTATGCCTGCGCCCAAAACAACGCAGTCAAGCGGATTATCCGCAATTCTTACGGGAAGCATTGTTTCGGCGGACAAAAGTCTGTCAAGACCCTTCAAAAGCGCGCCGCCGCCCGTAAGAATGATACCTTTTTCCACTATATCGGCGGAAAGTTCGGGAGGCGTATTTTCGAGCGTTTCCTTTACGGCGTCGACAACAATCTTAATAGGCTCGCTCAAAGCCTCTCTTACCTCTTCGGCAGTAATAACAACGTTTCTCGGAAGTCCCGAAACCAAATCTCTGCCCTTTACGTCCATTTCAGCAGGCAAATCCTCGCACGGATAAACCGAACCTATCGAAATT
>USLP01000083.1 GCA_900555525.1 uncultured Eubacteriales bacterium | reverse complement strand
CAAACGGCAACCTAAATCTGCTTGCCGTCGTTATGAACGCACCCGACGAAAATTCAAGAAACAACGACTGCGTGGAACTTTTGAATTTCGGATTTGAAAATTATCAGACATTTACAATCACTCCCGAAGAATTGCAGATACCAAAGTCGAAGCTTATGGGCGCTATGGGAAAAATCGGAACTGTTACGTTTAAGCTTGAAAATCCTGTTTCCGTGCTTGCCCCAATCGAGGCGACATTTGACAATCTCGAATTTCAGTATCCGAAAAAATCATATAAGCAAAAGGAAGATATGACGGGCACCGTTACCGTGCTTTACAACGGCGAAAAAATAACGGAGCTTAATCTTACGGGTATTCCCGAAAAGAAAATCACATTTTATTCGGTTATAAAAACCATACTGCTTATAATTTTAATCATAATATTAATAATTGCGCTTTTGTTCGTATATTATATTTACGATGCGGAACGCAAGAAAAAGAAGAGAAAGCAGGACAAACTGAAACGCACACTGCGTATAAAAAAAGATATATAAGTAAAAAAATAAAATAAAATAAATGCGCTGTATTATCCACGATAAACAGCAGCGGAGGTGTACCATGTTACTTGCAGCAGACATAGGGAATTCAAACATTGTGATAGGTGGAATATCCCAAGGAAAAACGGAATTTACCGCAAGAATAACAACGTCAAAAAACATGACGGACGATATGCTTGCGATAAATCTCACAAACATTTTATCACTTTACGGCTTTAAAAAAGAGCAATTTTCGGGCGCTATTATTTCAAGCGTTGTTCCGCCCGTTACACGTTCTATGGAAAATGCCGTAAAAAAAGCTTTCGGACTTAATCCGATAATTGTTGCTCCCGGTATAAAAACGGGGCTTAAGATAGGTATTGACAATCCTGCTCAAATGGGCAGTGATATGGTTGCGGATAATGTTGCGGCTTATAATATTTATAAAAAAGCCGTTATCGTTATAGATATGGGAACGGCTACGGTTATTTCCGTAACGGACAAGGACGGTTGTTTTAAAGGCGGCGTTATATATCCGGGTGTAACGGTTTCTTTGAATGCGCTTTCGCAGAATGCCGCACAGCTTCCTTTTATCGATATAGAAAACCCGAAAAAAGCCGTTGAAACAAACAGCATCGAGTGTATGCGTTCGGGAATTGTTTACGGAACGGCATCGATGCTTGACGGTATGATTGAACGTATAAAAAACGAAACGGGATATGACTGTGTGTGTGTTGCCACAGGCGGTCATGCACGCTATATTATTCCTTACTGCAAAGAAAAGATAATATATGATGAAAATTTACTTTTAAAAGGTCTTGACATTATATATAATCTTAATACAAGGAGGTAACCGTCATGAGAAACGAAAAAACGAAAAACATTGTTACTCTTTCACTCCTAACGGCTATTGAAATCATATTTGCGTTTACCGTATTGGGTTCAATCCCGTTAGGACCGGGAATCGTCGCAACTCTTGCGCATATCCCCCCGATTATCGCCGCAACGCTTTTAGGAAAAAAGCAAGGATTTTATATGGGCTGTGTTTTCGGTTTTCTGTCTTTAATATACTGGTCGTTTATCGGCGTTGCCTCTCCTGCGGCATTTGCATTTACTCCGCTTGCGCAAAACGGCAATTTTTGGAGCGTTGTAATCTGCCTTGTGCCGAGAATGGTTTATCCCGTCATAACGGCTTTAATATATGAAGCGCTCATGAAAAAATCAAATGGCAAAAAAAGCCTGTGCGCATCTGTTTCTGCGGCTTTGGGAACGGTTATACATTCGTTTCTGGTATTCTTGCTTTTGTATTTGTTCTTCAATTCAAACGAAACGGTGGGACACAATTTTTTAAACGTTATAATCGCATGGGGCGGAATAAACGCTCTTATGGAGGTTATAGTTGCGGCTGTTGTTTCGGGTGCGCTTATCCCCGTTTTATCCCGAACCAAAAACTGATATTTTACGAGGTAAAAAATGTTTAACGATATAATCGGTCAGAAACTTCCAAAAAAAATTCTGACTGCCGCATTAAAAAACGACGATATAAATCACGCTTATATTTTTTACGGTCCGAGCGGCGTCGGAAAGATGAAAACCGCAAAAAAATTGAGCCAGTATCTTATTTGCAAAAAAGGTACGGCGTGTATGCAATGCACGCCGTGCAAACAATTTTTGGCGAATACCGTTGACGATTTTAAGGTTGTTTCATGCCTGCCCGACAAGACTGAAATTCTTGTTGACCAGATAAGGGAAATCGTAGCAGACGTATATATACGTCCTCATATTTTTGATAAAAAAATTTATATAATAGACAATGCGGACAAAATGAACATAAAAGCGCAGAACGCTTTTTTAAAGGTTTTGGAGGAACCGCCCGAATATGCGGTTTTTATACTTATCGCAGAATCGCTTTCAAAGCTTCTTCCAACCATAAGGTCGCGCGGAAACGAAATTCGTTTTTCGTTTCTTAATATTTCCGAGCTTAAAGAAATATACCAAAAGAATTTCGGAAGTCCCCTGCCCGACGATATTGCGGAAATATCGGGCGGAAGCATCGAAAATGCAATAAATCTTATGAATGCGTCCGAAACGGAAGACTTACGAAAGAGCTTTTCACAGGCTTTTATCAGCTTTTTAAAAAAGCCCGACAGCCAAAATATGCTTAATTCGTATAAAGAGCTTTCTCAAAACGAACAGCATAAAGATATGCTTATAAAGCTTATGTATACCGTGCTTTCCGATTGTTTCACCTTTGAGACGGGAAACGCGCAGTATCTTCATACAATATACAGCTGTGAAGATATTTCGCTGTCTTTTGAGAAGCTTCGGAAGCTTTTCCTATGCTTGGACAGCTTTTTGAAAATTACAGATACAAACGCAAACTACAGCCTTGCAGTGCTGACCATGTTTACAAAACTGCAAAGAATACTTATTTACTAAACATCTGAAAGGAAAAATATAATGGCAGAAGTTATCAGTGTTAGATTTAAAAACCAGGGAAAAATTTATTATTTTTCTCCGAACAGCTTTAAGCTGAAAAAGGACGACCACGTAATCGTAGAAACCGCAAGAGGCGTTGAATACGGCTATGTTATACGTGAAAATTTCACGATTTCGGACGATGAGCTTGTTCAGCCGTTAAAGCCCGTTCTGCGGCTTGCCTCGGACGCTGACAAAAAACAGCTTGAAGAAAATAAACTGCGTGAAGAAAAGGCTTTTGAAACAGCCGCCGAAAAAATAAAAAAGCATAATTTGAAAATGAACCTTTTGGAGGTTGAATACACGTTTGACCGCTCGAAGATACTTTTCTATTTTTATGCCGAAAACAGAATCGATTTCCGTGAACTCGTAAAAGACCTTGCGGCTGTTTTCCGTACAAGAATCGAACTTCGGCAGATAGGCGTCAGAGATGAAGCAAGGATTTTAAAATCGTTCGGAACGTGCGGACGTCAATGTTGTTGTTCCACGTTTTTGAGTGATTTTAAGCCCGTTACGATAAAAATGGCAAAAGACCAAAACCTTTCGTTAAACCCGTCGAAAATTTCAGGCGCCTGCGGAAGGCTTATGTGCTGTCTGAATTACGAACAAAATTCGTATGAATATCTGTGGAAAGACACGCCGACAAGAGGCTCACTCGTTAAGCTTCCGAACGGCGGCAAAGGCACGGTAATAGACGTAAACGTACTCACGGGAACGGTTAAGGTTGTAAATTCGGACACGGACGCAGTTGCGTCATTCAACAAAAAGGAGCTTAAAATTATAAAGAAAGCGCATATAGCGGAAGAAATAACTCCCGAAATAAAAGAGCTTGCCGACGAAAACAATTAGGAGAAAATTATGGGTTCTGTATTCGGAAAAAAAATTAAAATATCGCTTTTCGGAGAATCGCACGGCGCAGGCTTGGGCGTTGTTATAGACAATTTCCCCTGCGGTGTGAAAATCGATTTTGACGAAATAAAAAGAGAAATGGCTCGCAGACGTCCCGGCGGCAAATTTGCCACAAAGAGAAACGAGGCTGACGAGTTTGAAGTGCTTTCGGGCATATATAACGATACAACCACAGGCGCGCCTATTTGCGCAATCATAAGAAATACCGACACACACTCAAAGGATTACGGTATGTTCAGGGATATTCCCCGTCCGTCTCACAGCGATTACCCTGCCCATGTAAAATTTAAGGGCTTTAACGATATTCGGGGCGGCGGACATTTTTCGGCTCGCGTAACAGCTCCGCTCGTTTTTGCGGGTGCGCTGGCAAAGCAGGCTTTGAAACCATACGGAATTACCGTAGGAGCGCATATTTATAAAATAAAAGACATATACGACACGCCGTTTTCGCTTACCGAAAATAACGAATACGAAAAAATTTCATATAAGGATTTCCCCGTTATCTCCGACGAATCGGGCGAAAAGATGAAAGCGGTTATAGAAAATGCAAGAACAAAGCTCGACTCCGTGGGCGGAATTGTCGAATGTGGTATATACGGTTTTCCCGCAGGAATCGGCGACCCGTTTTTTGACAGTGTGGAAAGCGTAATTTCGCATATGATGTTTTCAGTTCCTGCCGTAAAGGGAATAGAATTTGGCGACGGCTTCGGCGTTACGGACAAATACGGCTCGCAGAATAATGACCGCTATCTTGAAAAAGACGGAAAAATAACAACCGTTACCAACAATGCAGGCGGTATCTGCGGAGGAATTTCAACGGGAATGCCCATTGTTTTCCGTCTCGCATTCAAGCCTACCCCATCGATTTATAAAGAACAAAACACTCTTAACATAAAAACGCACGAAAATACACAGCTTAAAATTGAGGGACGTCATGACCCGTGCGTTGCGGTGAGAGGTGTTCCCGTAACCGAAGCGGCGGCAGCAATATGCGCATTGCAGTTAATTTATGACAACAAGGATTAGTGAAATATATGACAAAGGTTTTTATTGCGGGTCTCGGTCTTATAGGAGGCTCGATTGCAAAACGGCTTAAAGAAAAGCACGGAAAAAAATACACCGTTTATACGCTTACAAAAGATAAGGACGATATAAAAAACGCACTCTTTGACGGTGCGATAGATAAAGGCTTTACCGAAATTCTTCCGAACGATTTTTTTGATTTTGACATGGTTATTCTCTGCGTTCCGCCGAATATAATAGCAAAGACTGCGAAGGCTCTTATACCGCATTTTCCAAAAAATACGGTTTATACCGATGTTGGAAGTATAAAATCGGAAATAGCGGAGGAAATGCGGACGCTTCCCGTTACGTATGTAGGCGGCCACCCTATGGCAGGCACGGAAAAGAAAGGCTATATGCACAGCTTTCCGCACCTTTTTGAAAATGCCTACTATTTTCTTATGCAAAGAAACGGGCTTGTCGAGCAAATGGTAGCCGACCTCGGCGCAAATGCGATATTCACAAGCTGTGAAACACATGACAAAACCGTAGCCGTGATAAGCCATATACCCCATGCGGTTTCGGCAAGCCTTGTCAATCTTGCGATAGAAAACGAGACGGCGGACAAAATGCTCTCCAAAGCGGCGGCAGGCGGTTTCCGAGATACAACGAGAATATCCTCGTCGAGCGAAAACCTTTGGGAAAGCATACTTTTATCAAACAAAAAGTATGTTGTACCTCTTCTGAATGAAATGACCGCTCTGCTTGACGGATTGAAAACGGATATAATAAACAACGATTCCGAAAATATTCTTAAATTTTTCAGAGACGCACGGCTTTACAGAAACGAACTTTCCGAAAACAGAAAGCCCCTGCACAGTCAATATTACGATATATATATCAGCGTTGAGGATAAGGTCGGAGTTATAGCGAAAATCTCGGAAATACTCACAAACAGCAACATAAGCATACAGAATATCGGAATATTAAAGAGCCGTGAGCAAATCGGCGGCACGCTTATTCTCTCTGTTTATACGCTTGACGATTACAAAAAATCAATGAAGCTTTTAAAAGAAAACGGCTTTGACATCACGAATTTTGAGGAATAAGCATTCGGAAAGGATTGGTCATACTTATGAAATGTTTAAAAGGCTACACAACTGCCGCATCGGATAAATCCATATCGCACAGAGGTATTATGTTCGGCTCTTTGGCAGACGGAAAAACCTATGTTAAAAATTTTCTCAAAAGCGAGGATTGTCTTTCTACGGTAAGCTGTCTTAAAGCATTGGGGGCGGATATAAGCGTAAACGGCTCGGAGGCTATTGTAAACGGTGTTAATATGCACGGCTTTAGGGAAAGCGATTCACCGCTCTATACAGGAAATTCGGGAACTACAACAAGAATGCTTTCGGGGATTTTATGCGGTTTGCCCTTCACTTCAACCGTTTTCGGTGATGATTCCTTGAAT
>USLP01000082.1 GCA_900555525.1 uncultured Eubacteriales bacterium | reverse complement strand
TACTGTACAGCCGTTTAAAGTCGTGCTTTCAACTTTAATTTTATTGTCCGAAAAGGTTATGCCGTCCGGGAGCGTCCCCTTAACGCTTACAGAATCCACGCTGCTTGAAATTGCATTTCCCGCATAGTTTACAAGCTTAGGCACAATTTCAAGCTCGTTTACACCCGAAACGGGAATTTCAACCGACGTTTCATTTTCCAGCATAACGGTCGCTTCATCCGTTCCAAGCCTTACAAATCTACCGCTTTCTTTTATAACGGCATAAGTTTTATTTTGTGTAAGAGCAATAATGCTGTTATTTTTACCTGTGGTCAGCGTTTCGATACATTCTCCGTTTTCAGAGCCTGTCGCTTCATACCAAACCGTATCGTTTGTTAAGTTTGTAGCTTCGGTGTAATAAATCTTACCGCCCAAGGTTCCCACAAAAGTATTGTCCTTACCGTCGTTTATATATCCGACAGAAACGATTTTATCCATAACTTCGGTTTTTGAGCCGTCCGAATTTGTAACAATAATTTTCTTTCTGTCCGTTCCGCCCGTTTCGGTGTTGAACAGTGTAAGTCTGTGAGCATTCGCATGACTTTGGGCATTCGGCAAAAGGTAAAGTCCGTTATACGGAAGGTATGCGTTATTTGTGTTCGGGTTTTCTCTGTACATTCCCGCAACATTCACTGCGCTGTATGCTCCGTCCGTTTTTTTCAGGATATTTCTGTATGCTCCCCACTGCGTATCTATACCGCCCGCGTATACGGTATCGTCTTTCGGAAGAAGAAATTTTACCCACCATGTTCCCGTTGTTTTAACGATATAGGAATCCGTAAGAGAAGTGAAAACTTTAACCTCGCCGTAGGAAGCTACGAAAAGCTCCGTGCCGTTTACTGTAATAATTGCGTCATGGTTTGCTGTTCCTAAAAGCTCCCAGTTTTCTCCGTTTGTGGATTTATAGAGTTCTCTGCCTACTGCGGCAACGAACACGCCTTCGCTTTCCCAGTAAATGAGGCATTGATGTGATTTTGCCTGCGACTTACCGTTCAGATAAAATGACTGCGGAAAGCTGATTGCTTCTTTCCAGTCCGAGCCGTCCGAAGAAGAATATAGCTTCATCGGATAGTTTGTATCTGTCAAATCCTTTGCCGCTGCAACGTATACGTCCGCATCGGGGCTATAGCATACTGCAAGAGGCGTATAACCGTCAAAGCCGCTTGACGCGCTGACGGACGGCGCTGCAATTAACAGTTCAAATATCATAACAATAACGGTAAGTAATGATAATTTTTTCATATTGTACCTTTCCTTTCTAATTCGTTCCCACTTGTGTATCTTTCATAAGACCGATGTTTTCAAAATCTATTTTCGGAAAATTCGGTATTTTTGCGTAAGCCTCGCTTGTATCAAGCAATGTGAAATCCTTGTTTTTATAATCCTTGAAGCCGGGGTCTTTCTTAACGATAAGATTGTCCTGTGCCGAAACAAGGTTCGGGTCTGCTCTGAAGCCCTGCGCATCGGGTATTGCGTTTAATGTGCTTAACTGCCGCGATATGCTTGCAATTAAGTTACCCTCAAATACGTTTGATTTCTTTTTTGCCTTCCAATGATTCTTAAAGAAATCCGAAATTTCGGGATATTTCTTTGCATAAACAGGCTCATATTTTTGAAAGTTTTTGTAAATCGACGCCACACTTGCGTTTGTTAAATCCCAAACCGCATCTGCCGAATATCCGTCGGGGCCGTCATACGTTTCCGCAACGTCTATAAATATGTTGTTCTTTATAACGTTGTCTATACCCTCGGCGCATACGCTTCGTACTTGGTTAGAGTTGTCATAACCAATATTGTAGAAAACGTTTTCAATAACGTTTACACCGTTTCCATTGTTATCGGTACGTATTGCCGCAACGTTAATCTGCTTTTGCGTAAACATTTCATTCCCAAAATCATGGAAGTAATTGCGTCTGTATACAACGCCTCTTTCCCACGGATACTGATATACATTCATATATATCGAATCCATATCCATAAATTCTTTTACGGCGTCATATATTTCGTTATATTCCACAAGATGATTGGGACCGTATACAATCATCGCCGTATGCGGCGTATCATGAATTTCGTTGTGCAATACGTGCGTTCCGACGCTTAAGTAGTCAAGCGTGATACCGCTTGTGTATGAGCGTTCAATCTGTGAAACCTTATGAACGTGGTTGTTTTCTATGACGTTGCCGTTGTCGGTAAGATTATCGTAATCTCCGCCGCCGACCTGTATACCCGTCGCTCCTATATCGAATACATGGCAATTCTTTATCGTGTTATTCGTACCTCTCATTATAACGCCGTTTGAACCCGTTCCGAATATATCGCAGTTTGAAACCTCAATATTCTTTGCGTCAGTTCCTCTTATTCCCTCGCCTCTTACAGTATCAAAGCGGATATTTGAAAATGTGATGTTTTCCGCACCGCTTAACGATACAATTCTGTCTTTCAGCATAGATAAGCGTATGTCCGCATCTTTTGTGAAATCCGATGTCGGGTAGAGATAAAGCATACCCGTGGTACGGTCTATGTAATATTCTCCGGGCTGTGAAATTTCTTCAAAAATATTTTCGTAGCGTATAAAATGCTTTGAATAATATTCTTTTACGGCGCCTTCTTTTAAGGTTATCTGTCCTTTTTCGATTTTTTCAATCGGGAAATATCCGTAGAAGTAGTTTTCTCCCAAAACACCCGATGTATAAATCTCGTTTATGTTTGTTTTCCATTTTAAGGGTTCGTCATAATCTATTGTGAAAACAGCGCCGTCTTTCACACCGCTTTGACTTCTTGCGCCGCTTCTTACAATGCCGGTCGTACCTACCCATTCGCTGTCGGGCCAGCGTGATAACTGCTGACGCTTATTATTGATATAAAGCTCCGCCTGAACGGGAACGTTTGCCGAAATGAGAAAACCTCGTCTTGAAAGCTCACCCAAATCGGTTATGCCAAGCTCGCTCAAATTAAGCTCCAATACATTATTTTTCGCATCACGGGAAAGAAGCTTATTTGACATATCGGCGGAAATCTTCCTGAATTTTTCATACGGCAGGCTTATTCCGCCCGTAAGTCTTGCGGTTTCGTTTTCGTATGAGCGGTAAACAACCTTTCCGCCATCAATTCCCGAATCGCTTGCGTTAAATTCGATGGTTTTGTCGATATAATACGTTCCGTCTCTTAAGTAAACCGTTATTCCCTCTTTCGGAAACTTGCCCGCTTCTTTTATGCTTCTTATTTCATCTCTTGCACGTTCAATTGTCGCAAACGGTGAATCAATTGTTCCGCTGTTTGTGTCTTTACCCGTAAGAGCAACATAGTAAGCATTTAGCGCCGTAATATCTCCGCCCTTGTTCGGATCGTTCGGAAGCGGCTTTATTTTCAGCATTCTTGTTATAACAACGCATGCTTCGGCACGTGATGAAAGCCTGTTTTGCATAAAGCTTCCGTCATCATAGCCTGTCAAAAGCTTGTTTTGGTAGCATACCAATACGCTTGGTTTATACTTATTTAATATATCGTAGTAGTCGGGTATTTGCTTTAATATAGAAACATCTGCCGTACCGCTTGTATCAAGCTTTAATGCGTTCGCTAAAATTACGGCGGTTTCCCCTCTTGTTATCGGTCGTGAAAAGCAGAAGAAATCATCGGAATCTATAATCTCAAGCTCCTCTGCCTTTTTTATAATATCCGCTGCCCAATAACCCTGCGAATTTGCAGTATCATATCCCAAAGCCTTTAATACCATTTTTAAAAATTCATCAACGTTTATAGTGCTGTCGGGGCGAAAATTACCGTCGGGGTAGCCGTTTATAACTCCGTCTGTGTATAGCTCCGAGATGAATCTCTGCGCCCAATGACCGTTTGTATCATCAGCCAAAGCAACTGAAAAAGACGTTATTAAAAGCATGAATATCAAAAATAAAGCTGTTTTTTTCAATATTAGTTCACCTTCTTATGTTTTATCCCATGAGCGAAAAATATTTTTCCGCTCATAGGTTTAGATTTTATTTTATTAAGCCGATTCGGCTTAAGTTAAAGCTTCCGAAATTAGGAATATTATCCGTTATCGGTTTTAAATTTACAGTTGTAAAACTGCCTGTGTCATAATCTTCAAAAATGCTTTTGTATTCTTCACAGTCGTCCGCCATGTTCATAACAAAATTACCGTATGAATTTGTAAGCTCAGTTTTACCTCTCCAGCCATCAACATTCATTGCTCCGTTATATGTAGAAAGCGGATACGCAATGTTTATAACGGCATTATTTGAAAATTCGTTTGTCTTTGTAACCGTATGATGTTCATTCAAATAATTTTTAAGTTCGGGGAAGCGTTTGCCGTATACGCTCATTCTTGTCGCAAGCTCCGCCTTTAGAGTATCGCTTGCCGTATCTGAATACTTCGGCGGATTATTGCTCGCACCGTTATAGGTCAAGCCGCCAATATATGTATCGCTGCAATCCAAAAACATATTATACGAAATTTTGTTGTAAATTCCCTGAGAAACTATGCCGCCCAACATATTTGTAGCTTTGCTTATATCCTGATTACCTATATTATAAAACAAATTATGGGTAATTGTCAAGCCCGGACCGAAATCATCCGAACGAATTGCCGAAACATTTATTTGTCTTACGTCTCCCAAAAATTCATTTCCGAGATTATGGAAGTAATTATCCGCAATCGTGTTGCCCTTTTCCCATGGGAACGTGTCAAGCTTTGAATATATTGCGTTCATATCGTGAAAATCCGTTACGCATTTTTCAAATTCATTTTTCAAAATCTTGTGTTCCGCTCCGTAAAAAATCAGTCCCGCATGGGGCATATCGTGAATATAGTTGTTTTTTACGGTTGTTCCTATGCTTCGGTACGCAAGATGTATTCCCGAAAAATAGCTTTTTTTAAGCTGTGCGCATTTTGAAATTTCATTATTGAAAATGATATTTCCGTTTTTTCCCAAATTCGCATAATCACCGCCGCCTATCGCTATTCCCGTTTCGCCTATATCGTAAATTTTCGAATTTAAGACGGTGCAAAACCGTGCGTTTCCCATAGAGACCGCACTGCCTCCGAAACCGTGAACGGTGCAGCTATCTATCTTTATATTGGAAAGCGTTCCGCTTGAGGTTATTGCGCTTCCTCTGCCATACTCCAGATTGAGATTTTTAAGCGTTATATTTTCGGAGTCTGTGAATTTAAAAACCGGTGTGTCAGATACGGAAAATTCAAGCGTGTAATTACCGTTTTTCGGCGGATAAAAATACATATTCCCCGTCTCGTAGTCAATATAGTATTCGTTTTCACGGTCAAGCTCGCAAAGAACGTTTTCAAAAAAGTAAAAAGGCTTTGAATAGTGATAATTTTTAAGCGTTCCCTCCGATATCGTTACCGTTTTTTCATCGGCGTTTATACTTTTTACAGGCAGATAATCAAATGAAAAGTTTGCGTTCATGCTTCCGGAAATCCAGATGTTTTTTTCGTCTGTCCAAAGAGACGGTCTTTCATCGGAATATGTGAAGCTCATCGCCGCCGTCTGCGTGTCCGTTACAATTGATTTTGTTCCGTCGGAATTGTAATTAAAAATCTCCGTGCGGTCGTTGGTGTAGCCTGTATTCGGATAGCGTGAAAGCGTTCCGCGTTTTCCGTTTATATAAAGCTCGCCCTGTGCGGACGGTGAGGTTATACCGTAGCCCCTGCGTGTGATTTTTCCAAAATCGGTTATTCCGAGATTATAAAGATTAACATATTTTATATTGTTTCTCGCCGAAGAATCGATTATTTTCGCTTTTATGCTTTCAGGCGCTTCCATAACTTCGCTTTTGGGTATTGTTACGCTTTTTTTGAGCGTTACCTGTTCGTTATCCTCCGCACATATCGTAAGCGGTGAGAAATCAGAGCCGCTGTCCGCTTCTGTGAGTTCAACTGTATCATTTACAAAATATTCTCCGCCTTTTAAGACGATTTTTACACTTTCGGGAGCTTCGCCCGAATATTTTAATTTTCTTACGGCATCACGGGCAGCCGTTAATGATTTAAACGGTGCGGAAACGGAGCCGTCATGTGAGTCGTCTCCGTCCGCAGATACATAAATTATAAGTTCATTTCTGCCCTTTATTGAAAAAAATCCGTTGCTCCCGCTATGGGGTTCATAAAGTTATCTCCGCCCCACATATAAACGCGCATTGTGCAGTTTTCGTTTACGTTTTCGTTAAAGGTGATTTCCTCCGTTATTGCTCCCGTATTTCCTGCCGCAATGTTTTTATCCGACATAACAGTCTGCACAAGCTTGTTTCCGTCATAAATTGCCGTTATCATTTTGAAGGTTACGGGTGTGTCTGTATTGTTCACAGCGTCTATGGAAAGTATTGCCTTATTGTCGGGCG
>USLP01000081.1 GCA_900555525.1 uncultured Eubacteriales bacterium | reverse complement strand
ATGTAAGAGGTCCGGGGTTCGAATCCCCGTATCTCCACCAATATTCTGCAAGGTTCTTGAAGTGCCTTGCAGTTTTTATTTATAAAATTTAATTTTAAAGGAGTAATTTTATGCTAAAAAAGATTTTTTCATTGCTTTTATGCGCAATGACGGCAATGCTCTGCACCTTTGCCGTGTCTGCGGCAGAGTTAAAGGCGGGCGATACCGCATACGTTACGTACGGCGGCACCGTACTCGTCACAAAAACCGCCTCTTATTCAGGGGGAATAGGCGAGGTCAGCAAAGGTTCCAGAGTAACGGTTTTGGATCCTTATATAATAGGAGAGGACAACAGAAAATTCCATAAAATTCAGCTTCAAAACGGAGATGTCGGATATATCCTCGCTTATACGACAGCACGCGAAACAACACCGATACTCGAAGCTGCCGAAACTGCCGAAAAAGAGCTTAACAAGCAATGGGAAACCTCTGATCCCGACAAATATCAGCACGCAATAAATATGACATTTCTTTCCGATTATATTTACGGCGGAAGCAAAACAACCGAGGGCGAAGAAATGAATTTCTACGCAAAGGTTCCTACCGAATGGGTCAGACATAAGCGCCCCGCTTCATTGCCGCTCGTGGGAAAGGCGATATTACATATAGGCGACGCAGGAAAAATCGGTTCGGTAAAGGTATCGTTTTATCCCGGTGAGCCGCCGATTAACTATCACATCAGAAGATTAGACGAGCTTCGTGAAATAGGCTATGAGCCTATTTTTTCCGAAAAGACCAGAATAGCCGCATATGCCAACACGGCATTTTACGCTACCGTATTCAGCGAATTTGACGTTGTTGCATATAACGAGGACTGGGTTGCAATATGGAGCGACGGCGGCGTGGACGAATCGCGCGGTTCGGTAAGACAGTGCGGCGAGAAGGACGGTACCGCTTTCAACAGCTGGAAGCCCGGCGTATATTTCGCACCGAGGAAAAACTGCTATATTTTGGATATAAACAATCAGGTAACAACCCCTCCGCAGATTGAAGCTGTCGGAAAGGTTACGGCAAATCTTCTTGTAAAAACAACTCCCGACGAAACGGATTATGTAAAATCGGGCGTTTACAAGATAAACCAGTCTGTACAGATAGTTGACGCAGCTCCGCAGAACGGTCATTACAAGATTTATTATAAGCACGGCTTATATTACGTTAATTCCAAGTATGTCAACATACAGTACACAAATATTCAAAAGCCGAATATTGCATATAAGGCGGAGGCTGTCGCAGACAGCGATATTTCGGACGGCGTTTCCGTTGTCGGCTCGGTTAAAAAAGGCACGGCGATAGACGTTATCCAAAAGAATTATGACGGAACAAATGCTATAATTTGGTTTAATTCAAAGGAATGTTATATTCCGACAAGCAACCTCGGCAATTTTGTTGAAGCTCCGTCTGCCGCAAACGTAGCACAGCTCGGCACACCTATCGGAGTTATTGCCGTTGATTCGCCGTGGAGCGCATACGGAGTATCGACTTATACGGCGGCAGGTCTTGCCTTGCTTAAAGAATCCAACTACGAATCGCCGTATGACGAGCAAACGTATGCAAAGCTTGAACAGGCTTACAAAACGCAGGATATAATGCACGAAGGAGAATGGGCAAACGTTTATAAAATCGAAGATTATTCATATTATGACGACCCCTCATTCCCCGATTATCTTGAAACAGGTAAAATCTATACCATATATTATGACGGCGACGTTCGTTATATCATGCAGAACAACGAACAGCGTCAGACATTTAACTATTATCCGGGAAGCGGTTTTTCAAAAACGTCCGTTGCAAATACACAGCCTGTTTGTATAGACGGCTACAAATACAATGCCGTTGCGTATAACATTGACGGAAACAACTATTTCAAGCTTAGGGATATTGCAAAAATGCTTAACGGAACAGTAAAAACGTTTGATATTAAGTATGACGCGTCAACAAATTCGATTGATATGTTAAGCTTTTTCGATTACACTTCGGTCGGCGGCGAATTAACACCCGGAGACGGCGTTACAAGAAACGCTGTTTCGTCATCGGCATTTTTGACGCTCGACGGAATACCCATCCAGGCAACCTGCTACAATATTGACGGAAACAATTATTTCAAGCTCCGTGATGTAACGGACGCACTTGACTGCCGAGTTGAATGGGAGGATAAAACCAGAACAATCTGGGTAGTACCCGGTATGTCGGCATATGACGACCCCGATATCCCCGTGGGTTAATATTAAAGCTTTAAAACCGTTTTACGAGTAATTCGTAAGACGGTTTTTTATTTTGTAAAATTTTTTCAAAAAGGTCTTGACAAATGTAGCTGTGTATGATATACTAACCATAGTAGCTACAAGTGTAATTACACTAAAAGGAGAAATCATTATGTCAAATGTAAAACAAACAATTACCGATTCGGAATACAGTATTATGAAAATTTTATGGGATTCGGATAAGAAAATGACGGTATCCGACGTTGTGGTAGCGCTTAACGGAAACGACTGGACGCCGTCGACCGTTTCCACGTTTTTGCAAAGACTGCTAAAAAAGAACGTCATAGCCTGCGAAAAAAAAGGAAACTCAAATTTATACTATCCGCTTCTTAAGCAAAACGATTATGATATGAGCGAGACCGAGAGCTTTTTATCGAAGATATATAAAGGCTCGGTTAAAAACCTTGTTGCGGCGCTCTATGAAAACCAAAAGCTTTCAAAAGAGGATATAACGGATTTGAAAGAAATATTTGATTTGGAGTGATGAGCTTGTACGATATTTTTAAAACTGTGCTTGTTTTAAGCCTGTTCGGCTTTGGAATAACGGCTGTTCTTTTAGTCTTAAAGCCGATTACCGCAAAAAAGCTTCCCGCAAAATGGCAGTACTGCGTGTGGGTCGCCGTTCTTATATCTATGGCGCTGCCCTCATACAAGCTGATTCCGAAAAAGGAAGCGCAAAGGCTTGCGGAAATTCCGAAAAATCAAACCGTGCAGACACAACAGCCGCAGACGCAGGAAAAAAACACTCCCGACACGGTTGTAACCTATGACACACCGATAGAATATCGGGAGGTTAATCTATCGCCCAAAATTCAAATACGGCTTTTTGACCTTATCGCATATATATGGGGCACAGGCGTTCTCATATTTTTGCTTGTTGTCATGATAAGCTATTTCAGGTTTTTGTGCCGTAAAAACAAAAATTCGGTTAAAATTTCCGATAACAAGATATTTTCAGAGGTAAAAAACGAACTTAAAATCAGTAAGCATATCGGCTTAAAAGCGGCGGCGGATATAAAGTCCCCTATGCTTGTGGGCGTATTGTTCCCGACCGTATATATCCCCTGCCGTGAAATTCCCGACGATAATATGCGTATGGTACTTTTGCACGAACTGACGCATTATAAGCGAAAGGATTTGCTTGTGAAATGGTTTGCAATTTTGGTAAACGCCGTTCACTGGTTTAATCCGCTGTGTTATCTTGCCTGTGCAAATTTAAGCGAAGCGTGTGAGGTATCGTGCGATATGTCGGTAACGAAAAATATGCCGGAGGAGGAACAAAAGCTGTATATGCAGACAATTCTTAATTTAGCCACAGAAAGGAGTTAAAACAATGTTTGAAAATTTATACACAACAAAAATGAGTGCAAATAAAAAGACATTGCAGAACAGATTTACAAAAATCCGATCGAAAAGCGGACGGATTTCAAAAATTATGGCGGCGGTGATGTCCTGCGCCGTTGCCATAACAATGCTCGGCGCAACTATCGTTATGGCGGCAGTCGGCTCGGACGGCTTGGAGCATTTCACCAAAAACGAAATTTATTATAAGGACGGCGTTGAATTCTCCGTAAATGTTTCGGGTAAAAATGTGCCTGCATGGGTTTACGAAGACGTTGCGGGAGATGACGGTAAAATTGACGTTACCGTAAACCGCTATCAAACCAGAGATTTAAAAGGAATTGTAAACGACGACCACTTAATCGAGCTTTCGGGAAAAAAAGGAAAAATAAAGCTTGCGTCAAACGCTTGGACAACGGCATATATCCGAAGCAACGGAGCTTATGTTCCCGATTATTTGTGTAAATATCCGTATTATTCGGAAATTGATTTTATCGAATATAACAACACAGGCTATACGCCCGAAACAATGGCGATAACGGTTCTGACAGACAAAAAGGAAACCAAATACAGACGAATCGAGGTTTATTTCGCTTTTGACGATAACAAAAAGCTGCAAACCGCTTTTGTAAATTTTGGTATTGCAGATAAAAACGACAACCGCGAAAATATGAGCTTTGACGGACTGCAAACCGATAACGGTTTATCATACATAGGCAATTTCCTTGAAGATTATACAAAGGCTGTCCGGAACCAAGACTCGCTTAATTATTATTTTACAATGTATGAGAATAACTATCAAAACAAAAAGGCGGACGGCATTGATTTTGATATCGAAAAAGCGGCGGCGGAGGGTATCGTTTTAAACTCGTCCGTAACCTTACCGCAGGCGGAACACGTTGTTATATATGTTTATGATAAAAACAACCGTAATGTTGCCATAGTCATTGAAAAAGATAAAAATACACAGACTGCGCAGTTTATTTTAACTCCCAAAAAAATGCTTAAATATGACCTTTCGTTCGGGCAGAAACTAAAGAGGTATGAAGAAGATATTCCCGAAAATCAATTTGTAAGCGGTGAAAAATACCGTGTATGCAGTATAGTTTTGGATAAAGATCGCAACGTCATTTATCGCTGGCAAGAGTATGTAACGATTCAATAAAAGGAGGTTATGCAAAATGAAAAAAATAATTACATTTTTATTATGCTTGATTTTATCTTTAAGCACACTTCCTTTATTTGCTTTTGCCGATGATGAATATTTCAGCCAAGAGCAAATTGATTATTACAAAAATTTAGGCTTGCAAGGCACAACAGTTAATGTTTATAACTGGGGCGAATATATATCCGACGGAAGCGAAGGTTCAATTGATGTTGTAAAAGAATTTGAAAAACTTACAGGCTGCAAAGTTAATTACACAAATTTTGAATCAAATGAAAATATGTATTCAAAGCTTACAGGCGGCGGTGTATCATATGATGTAATAGTTCCAAGTGATTATATGATTGATAAGCTCATTGATGAAGATATGCTTCTTGAGCTTGATTACAATAATATCCCAAACATTAAATATGTAGATAAAAAATTTCAAAATCTATTCTTTGACCCCGACCAGAAATATACTGTTTGCTACAATGTGGGAACTACCATTTTGATTTACAACAAAAAGCTTGTTAAAGAAAAACCTACAAGCTGGGATGTTTTATGGGACGAACAGTATAAGGGCAAAGTTTTGATGTTTAACAATCCGCGTGATGCATTTGCAATTGCACAAGCAAGGCTTGGGCAGGATTTCAATTCAACTGACGAGCAAGACTGGATTAAAGCAGCCGAGCTTTTGGCAGAGCAAAAAGACAAAGTCAATCCTGTTTATGTAATGGATGAAGTATTTAACCTTATGGAAAGCGGTGAATACGCATTTGCAACATATTATGCCGGCGACTATGTTTTAATGAATGAAAACAACGAAGATTTGGGATTCTGTATTCCGAAGGAGGATGTTAATTCGTTTTACGATGCCTTTTGCATACCGAAATGTTCAAAAAACAAAAAAGCCGGTGAAGCATTTATAAACTTTATGCATGAACCGGAAGTAGCACTTGCAAACAGTGAATACATTTACTACCGAAGTGCTAACTACACGGTTGAGCAAAACAAAAAAAGTTCGCTTTACGGTAACCCTGCTATATATTCCAATGCAAAAAACATTCAGTATTTCAAAAACTTACCGCAAAATACAACAGAGCTTGAAAACCGACTTTGGACAGAAGTGAAAAGCGGTCAACTTTCAGTTAACAGCAAAAAGCAGGATAAAAAAATATATACCGAATGCGCTGTTTTAGGAGCATTGGTTATAGTTGTAATAACAATAAAAATTATAAATAATTCAAAAAAGAAAAAAGAACAGGATTTGAGTGAATTATATGATTAAATGTGCTATTTTTGATTTAGACGGAACTCTTGTTAACTCTATTGATGATTTGGGCTTGGCAACAGATTATGTATTAAAACAATATGGCAAAGAACCAAAGTGGACAACAGACGATTACAGGCTTTTTGTCGGCAATGGGGCAAAAAAACTTGTTGAAAGAGCGTTTGAACACAAGCTTTCACCTGCTGAACTTGAAAAAGCATATGAAATGTTTAAAGAAAAATACAACGAGATTTTGCTTGACCACGCCCATTTGTATGACGGAATTAAGGAACAGCTTGATATTTTAAAGCAAAAAGGAATTAAAATTGCAGTTGTAACAAATAAGCCACATAAAAGTGCGGTAAAAATGGTTGAAACCTTATTCGGTAAAGACTATTTTGATTTAATAACCGGATCAAAAGACG
>USLP01000080.1 GCA_900555525.1 uncultured Eubacteriales bacterium | reverse complement strand
TAATTCATCATGCGAAAGCCGAGAAATATTCATTGTATCAAGGTTTGGGTGTCCTCCCTTTGTGGATATTATAAGGTTGTGTCTGTTGTTTTTCTTTTTCAGCCATTTTCCGATAAGCTTTTCGCTTTGACTTTTTTCATCGTTCGCCCAGTCGGCATATATTTTTGCGGTATCGATAATGTTTCCGCCCATTTCAGTATAAAAATCCAAAAGCATTTCGGAATCGCTCACGCTTAAATCGGTTCCGTAAACATCTGTACCGAGCGAAACCGCACTGACTGTCAAATCTGTATTATTAATTTTTTTGTAAATCATTTTTGCGCCTCCTTTATAAAAATATTATACCATTTCGGCAATTATTTGTCAAGAATATCGTAAAACACAAAAAATATATCGATAACCGATAAAAAACTATTGACAAACAGAAAAAAGTATGATATTATAAAAGCAACTAAATTGTTTGGAGGAAATAAAATGTACGAAAAAAGCTTGGTTTACAAAATAACAAAAATTTTGATTGAAATTCTTTTTTATCTCGGAATAGCGTGTATAATCAGCATACCGTTTATTGCCGATTTATTAAAGAAATATGCGCTTTTAAAAGAAGGTTTTTATATGCCGTTTTGCTTTATATTGCTTATTACGGGCATTTCGTGCGAATACATACTTTTTATTTTGAGAAAGATGTATAAATCGCTTTTAAACGGGAATCCGTTTTCGGCTGAAAATGTTACCGCTTTCAGAAAACTCGGTTTGGCTTGCTGTGTTTCGGCAATAGTATTTTTTATAAAGCTGATATTTGCTCCAACTTTTGCGACACTCGTCATAACCTTAATTTTTGTCATCGGAACTCTTTTTTGCCTTACGTTAAAAGAGGTTTTTAAACAGGCGGTTTATTATAAAGAAGAAAATGATTTGACAATTTAAAGGGCTATAGGGGGGGCAGCATATGATTAATATAAATTTAGACGTCATGATGGCAAAAAGAAAAATCGGTCTTTCGGAGCTTTCCGAAAAAGTGGGGATTACCCCTGCCAATCTGTCTGTTCTGAAAAATAACAGAGCGAAAGCAATTAGGTTTTCAACGCTTTCCGATATATGCAGAATTTTGGAATGTCAGCCGGGAGATATAATCGAATATAAGGAGGATAAATATGAATAGAAAAGATAATACTGCCCTAAGAGGAATTATGCTCGGATTAACGCTGTTTGTTTTGCATACAATTTTGGTTTTGATATATAACGTTATCGGAACAGAAAACGAAATATTGATAACTGCGGCAAGCATTGCCTTATTTCTTTTTACCGTAACAATATTTTTACTTGTAAAAAGCTTTAAAAAGTTTTTTGCAGTTGGTTTTATCGGACTTGGTATATTAATTTTTACTGAAATAATCGTTGCGGCAAACAATTTGTTCGATTTTTTGGGGGACATAATATCAAACGGGTGGTTTTATATATATTTTTACGGTGTTTTAGGCTCATTTTTCGGAGCTGTTCTTGCCGCTGTATTAACTGCAAAGGGTATCTCGTATACGCCTGATTTTTCACGGAGCGAGAAAATAGAAATCTCCCGAAAAAACAAGTACATAATATTGGTGAATATATGTGTAACCGTTGTTTTTGCGCCGTACTTATTATTTTATCAATATAGCTCGCTCGGTGTTTTTATTTTCGGAATAATTGAGTGTGTATTTCTTGTTTTGCTTCAAAGTGAAAAAAAGCGTTTGCCGTATATAATACCGATTGTAATTTTTTCGCTTAACGCATTTTTGAGCGGAAATACAATGTGGAAAATCCCGAATTTATTTTTAAGCCTTATAATTTTTATACTGTTTTTCCGAGACGGCAATTCCGATGAAGAATTTTTTGCAGGACTGCTTAAGGATATAATTATGCCTTTTAAATATTTTGGTGAACCGTTTAAGTGGATTGCACAAAGTAAAAATCAAAATAATAATTTCATAAAAAGAGTGGCTCTGTCTTTTTTGATATGTATTCCCATAGTCGGAATCTGCATCTATCTGATGTGTTCCGCTGACCTTGTTTTTTCAAAAATGTTATCGGATTTATTAGAAAATATTGCTGAATATATAAATATGATTACTGTTTATAAAGTTATATTTGCTCTTATTTCGGCTCTTTATGTTTCGGGAATATTTTGTAATTCAAGAGACAAAATTTTAAACACGGGAAAATTAAACGGAGACAGTCTTATAATAAATATTATCCTTACTGTTATTTCGATTTTGTATCTTGTTTTTATTGTTATACAAATTCGTTATCTTTTTGCCGGTGCAAAGCTTCCGTTTGGGTTTACTTATGCACAGTATGCAAGAAAAGGATTTTTTGAAATGTTTTTGCTTACGGGGTTAAATATTTTTCTGATTGTCGCTACCGTAAATTTATTAAAAGAAAACCGAAAAATTTACACCGAAATGATGCAGTATTGCCTTTGCATATTTACGGTAATCCTCCTCGTCTCATCATTTTACAGAATGTATCTTTACACGGAATTTCAAGGCTTGACAAGACTGCGTTTTATGGTGTTCGGATTTTTGATATTTGAATTTATCGGACTTTTGGCGACGCTTATATACATAAGAAAGCCTAAAATTCCGATAAGCGTATGCTATTTTTCGTTAGGGTTCATTTACTATATTTTGCTTAATATCGTGCCTATGGATTACTTTGTCGCAAAAAGCCAAGTTGACAGATTTTTCAAAGGAGATTCGCGGGGATTAAGCTATGTTGTTACGCTTTCATCAGACGCCGCACCGCAGATTAAACGGCTTTCGGACAGCAATGATGAAGCTGCTTGCTCATTCGCACAGAGTTATTTTTCCGATATAAAAGGAACTGAGGACAGCGATTGGCGAAGCATAAACTTATCTGTCAAAAAAGCAAAAAACAACTAGCCTTTTATTGTCAAATTCGAGTTAAATTCATATATTAAAATGAGAGCATTTATAAAACGCCGTATAAAAAATATACGGCAATGAAAGGAAGAAGCCCGAATATGAATTATATAGCTGTTTTTAAATCGTTATCCTTTGCAAACAGGATACAAGCCTATTTTGATTACGGTAAAGCTCCGGAGGTTATCAAAACCCCGAAAAATGTTTCAGGCGGCTGTTCATACAGCATAGCCTTTGATGATACAAAGCTTAATGACGTAAAAAAATATCTTATGAAAAACCAAAGAGGTTTTATCGGTCTTTACAGGAAAACTCTGTCGGGCGGATATGAAAAAACCGAGCTGTGAATCGAGGTGTAAATATGATTTATCTCGATAACAGCGCAACCTCTGATAAAAAGCCTTACCAAGTAAAAAAAGCGGTTATGGAAGCTCTTAACAATCCTGTAAATATCGGAAGAAGTACAGGAAAAAATGCTTTTTTGTACAGCAGGAAAATATATGAGGCGCGCGAAGAAATCTGCGACCTGATAGGCGGCAATGAACCTCAAAGCGTTATGTTTACGCTAAACGCTACCGCCGCCTTAAATATTGCTCTCAAGGGTTCGCTCAAAAATGAAAAGCCTCATATTGTTACAACCTTTACGGAGCATAACTCCGTTTTAAGACAAATTTATTCTCATAATAATATAGAAGTATCTTTTTTACCGTGCAAAGACGATTATACCGCCGATACGGATAAGCTTCCCGAACTCATAAGAGATGATACGGATTTGGTAGTTTTAAACTGCGCCTCCAATGTTACGGGAAATATGCTTGACTGGCAGTCGGCATACAATCTCATACAGGCTGACAGAAAAAATCCGATTCCCGTATTATTTGATTTTTCACAGGCGGCAGGGAATATTCCGATTAATTTGTACGGAATGGATTACTGTATGGCGGCATTCAGCGGACACAAATCGCTTTTGGGACCGCAGGGAACGGGAGTTTTATACGTTTCTCCAAAGCTTGATTTGAATACAATAGCCGAGGGCGGAACGGGCAGTATGTCAACAGAGCTTATACAGCCCGACTTTTATCCCGACCGTTTTGAATCGGGAACGTTGAATACTCCGGGAATTATGGGGCTATATGCAGGCGTTAAATATGTAAAAAAAGCAACGGTTGAAAATTTACGAGAGAAAAAAATGCGGCTGGCAATGCTTTTGTATGACCGCCTAAAAAATATGAACGGAATAAAGGTATATCATGACGGGAATTTTGATAATAAAATCCCTATTGTTTCATTTAATGTGCGTGATATTTATTCCGATGAAATAGCCTCCGCTTTAAACAAAAAATACGGTATATGTGTACGCGGCGGTTATCACTGTGCCCCGTTTATTCATAAAATAATCGGAACGGAGTTTCAGGGGGCAGTCAGAGCAAGCATAGGATACAAAACCAAAAAAAGAGAAATATTAAAGCTTTGCGACTGCGTTTATAAGCTTTCAAAAGAAATGTAACCGAATTTTAATAGAAATATCCGAAATTGTATAAAAAATCTTCAAAATATCCGTTTTTGCTAAATACATTTTCGGGTATCTGCGTTATAATAAATATGTAAAATTTTTTTCACGCAGAAAGGAATGTATGATAATGAATAAAGCAACTTTAGTAATAATGGCGGCAGGAATGGGAAGCCGATACGGCGGTCTGAAACAGATTGACCCTGTAGGCCCCAACGGTGAAATAATAATAGACTACTCAATTTTTGACGCAGTTAAGGCAGGCTTTTCAAAGGTTGTATTTATAATAAAAAAGGAAAACGAAGAAATATTCCGTCGGATGGTCGGAAATAAGGTTGAAAAAATCGTTGATGTCGATTATGCTTTTCAGTCTGTTGACGATATACCCGGCGGAAATACATACGGTCGTGAAAAACCGTGGGGAACAGGTCATGCCGTGCTTTGTGCAGAACCGTTCGTAAAAACTCCGTTTGCTGTTATAAATGCCGATGACTTTTACGGAAGATCAGCATTTGAGGGCTTATATAAATTTTTGAGCGAAGCCGAAGATACCGACAAATATAATTATGCGATGATGGGATTCATTTTGGAAAATACCCTTACGGATAACGGAACCGTTGCAAGAGGCGTATGCGAGGTTGACAGTCTCGGATATTTAAAGGGTATAAGAGAGCTTACCAAAATTAAAGGCTTCGGCGATGAGACAAAATACGAAAATGAAAACGGCGAATGGATAACGCTTCCGAAAGGTGCGCCCGTTTCTATGAATACTTGGGGATTTACAACTTCTCTTTTTAACGAGCTGAAAGCAGGCTTGCCTAAATTTTTAAGCGAAAGTCAGGATAACATCTTAAAGGCAGAGTATTTCCTGCCGTCTGTGGTTGATTCCCTAATAAAATCCGACAAAGCACAGGTTAAAGTTTTGAAATGCCCCGAAAAATGGTACGGAGTAACATATAAAGAAGACAAACCCGTAGTGCAAAACGCAATTAAAGATATGATAAAATTCGGTAAATATCCTAATGATTTATGGAATAAATAGGTGATTGCAATGCAGTTTAAAAATAACGAAATTTTGCTTTTTCAAGGCGATTCAATAACGGACGGAAACAGAGGGAGGGGAACAACTGACCCAAACCATTACATCGGCCATAGCTTTCCCTATATTTTAAGCGCACATTTGGCATTGAAATACATAGATAAAAATCCAAGCTTTTTAAGCAGGGGAATAAGCGGAAACGACCTGCTTCAAATGTACGCACGCTGGCGTGAGGACGGTATAAATTTAAAGCCTACCGTGATAAGTATTTTAATAGGAACAAATGACGCAGGCGCATACATCAATGCAAATAACGGTTCAACTCAAAAACAATACGAGCATATTTTCCGTACGCTTATAGACGAAACGTTAAACGAGCTTCCCGATACACGCTTTGTATTATGCGAACCGTTCTATATGAATATTGACGGCACAGATACCTCTGAAAGAAGATATAATGACATAAAATCGAGAGCACAAATTGTGAAAAAAATTGCAGAGGATTATAATTCTACGTTTGTACCGCTCCAAGACCTTTTGGATTCGTATGCAAAAAAACTGGGAGACAAAAGAAAAATCCTTTGGGACGGTGTTCATCCGACAATACTCGGTCATTCTATAATAGCGGAGCAATGGCTGAAAGTAACCGAACTGTAACAAGAAAAGAAAAGAGAAGCCGTTGCGCTTCTCTTTTTAACTTTTGAGCTTAAATAACAGCACTCCTGCTATCATAAGTCCGAGCCCTGCGAATTTTGCCCAGCCAAATGTCATTTTTTCGCTCCCGAAAAGTCCGAAAGCATCTATTATTGCCGCAACCAAAAGCTGAGCAATAAGAATAATGCTGATTCCGTAGGTCGGATTTAGATTTTTAATCGAAAGCATTACCGTTATGGTTATTATAATTCCCAAAACACCGCCGAATAAATAAAGTTTATTTACTTCGGAAATTTTCCCGAGGTCGCCTTTGCGAAAAATAAACATAACAATAAGCCCCAATATAAATGCTGTTCCCTGAACAATTGCATTTGCTTCAAATGTA
>USLP01000079.1 GCA_900555525.1 uncultured Eubacteriales bacterium | reverse complement strand
AGAAAAAGGGCAGTCGATTTTCTCGGCTGCCCTTGTGGGGAAAAACTTTTTCTCTCTTATTCTGTTAAAATTTCTTCTACTGCGGAAATGTGATTTGCGTCATACTCAATTTCTAAAGCTCCGCCAATCGTATCAAATGCTTTTAGTTTTGACAAATCCGTTTCTGCGTTTGATGTTACAATAATATGAAGTCGATATGGATTTTCATATACAGCAGAAGAAGAAACAAATGGTAACTCCCCATTACTCATGGCAGTGCTGACTTTAGCTTGTAATTCAGTGATATATTCTAATGTGATGGTTCCATTAGAAGTTTCCATATCATCATGTCCTGTTCCATATTCAGCAGGAGTATCGGAACCTACCTCATGGTAGGTATCTTCATCAACAGGCGCGTCAATGATTATATCGGGAATGTTGTTTTGCTCAATTCTTTCTACGCCCTCTTTGACATAAAACTGATATGTCCCGTTTACCTTTACAATGCAAATAGCGTCATCTTTAGGGAAGTTGACAAAATGGTAAACCGTTTCTCCAATCATTCTTTCATCTTCGCTATCCCCCACAATACCCATAACATTGCCTAAATCATCTGCGGTAATCTTATAGGTGTTTTCAGCAGTCAATCCTGTTGCATTTTCATCTATAATTCCGAAAATTTTTCGTTCAGAAAAAGAAATCGGGGAATAAAGAACATCGCTTCCTTCCATTGTAAACCCATAGGCGTTTTCTTCTATAGCGGGTGGGGTGTCAGGGGTATCATTTCCAATGAATCGGGGAAGTGCAAATGCACCGATTATAACAAGACATAGGCAAGCTGCCATAGCTCCCCACTTAGTCCAATTCTGTTTCTTCTTTTTCTTTCCTGCTTTCTTTTTGTAGTTGAGGGCTTCATCAACATATTTTGTATCAAGCTCGCTCATAGCGTCAGAAAATTTCTTTGCGGGAGACATTTCTATACTTTACGGATCATATATTAACGGTAAAACGCATGTTGTCTTTTATTGTAATAAAATGTTGGATTCGTCGGGGATATATTCGGGAACACTCGGATTTGTAAAATTCGGAAGCTACGAAACGGCGGGAACAACGGATATTATCCTTTTAAAGGGTGATTTAGCGGATATAACTATGGAGGGCAGTGAAAATGAATAAGAAAATAATCAGCTTAATAATTGCAGTTACTTGCCTTTTTGCCGTGATAGCTTTTGCGGCGGAGGAAATTCCGATTATTGCGGAAAGAAGCGAGCCGGTTCAAATAAACGGAGAAGAAGTACCCGATGATTTTTGTGATGACCCCATGTTTGAGTTGATTCGGGAAAATTACAGCGATGAAACAGAACGCGAAACGGCGATGCTGGAATATGCCAAAAGGAAAGCGCTGGGCGAAACGGAAAACAACAAAGATTATCTTTATTCCTGCGTAGAAAATGGCGCAGATATCATAAATCTTTTAAAGGCGTATGATTTTTGGCTTGAAACAAACGAAAGCGTAGAAATTGTCGGAAAAATGTGCGATTATTACGACAGCGAGGATAATAATTGGGTGAAAAATGCGTATTATGCGGTGTCGGACAACGCAGGTGAACGGCTTACAAAGGAAGAATTGGAAACCTATTTTAAGAACGGTCTTACGGAAAAGCAAATAAATTTTGCGGAAAATATGAGCCTTAAGGGCAAAAGCTCCATAAAAGAAATTTTGGAACGCCTTAAAAATAAGGAAAATGTGTTAAGCATATATGAAAGCGAATGCGGAGAAAATTTTTCCTTTTTGACGAAAATGAGGGCTAATCTGCAAGGTGCGGGCATTGAAAATTATCAAAAGCTTGTTTCGGCGGCATATCTTCACAAGGTAACAGATGAAAGCTTTTTATCATTGATGAAAGAAGATGACCTTGAAGAAAAAATTAGTGATTATCGGAGAAAAACAAAGGAAAATGCACGCAATAAGCTTATAAAAAGCGGACTTATCAGCGAAAATCAAGGCAAGAGAGAAGAGCAGATACGCTTTGAAGACCGCATACGCCAAATGGTCTTGGAAATGGGTGTAAGCGAGGAAGAAATCGCCGAACTTAAGAACATGGATTACGGGATTGTTCAAATATACAATATGAAGCTTGACGAGCATAGGGAGGAGTAAGAAAATGAAAAAATTAATATTTTTGTCGGTATTATTGGCTCTTATCACTTTGTCGCCGAACGCTCATGCAATGGATTTGAGCAATTACGGTATAAAAGAATCAAGCTTTAAGGAAGCAATGTATTCAACCGATATGACAGCTCCCTTTAATGCTGAAACAATTTCCGAACAGGTTAATCTGTATACGGGACAGCTTGAGCTTAATATAACCGACCTTGTTCTTCCGGGCAAAAACGGCTTTGATGTAGTAATTAACAGGTCATACAGAAGCCAGGCTGATGGAAAAAATTATTATTTTTTAAACAGTAATGAGCGCAATTACGCTTGGGGATATATTACTGCTACATCGTATACGGATTCCAGAGGTAGGATATATTTAGTTGCATTCAATACCGAAGATGATTGTATTGAAGTGGGAGAGACCATTGATATAGATGTAAGTGTGAGTACAAAAATCAACAGAAACAATTATTATTTTTATAAAACGGGAACTATAAAAGAAGGTAATAAGCTGACTGTTACAAGAGTTGAGGGCGCGGAAGTATTTATCGTAGATTATGAATACCAGTGCAATGATGCGACAATAGACATGGATGATGTTTATAGCAGCAGTCTGATTTCTCAAGGATGGGATTTTGAAATACCGAGAGGAACCCATTCAACTAAAATATATGAAGACAGAGAAGATGAATACAGAGAATATACGAATATAATCAGAGATTATGACGGAAATCTTCTTAATCTTTTGTGGGAAACAAAAAAACGAAACGGCGAATGGCTTCCCTCATATTGCACGGTTGAAAATGCGACGGGATATACCTGTGAATTTCTTTCATATAACGATATAACGGAAAACGGTATATCATATAATAAAATAGTAACAGCTCCCGACGGCAAAAAAACTTATGTGGATAAAAGAGGGTATGTTGTAGCCTGTGCAGACAAATTCGGCAATATGATTCGTTTCCCGACAAGAACAACTATAATAGATACCATGGGCAGACGTATAACCTGTAATTCGCAGGGGATAACATATACAGACCCGAACGGTGAAAATGAACATAAAATCATTTTTAATTATGAAGAAGTGCCTTCGCCCGCCGGCGCAAATTTTTCAAGCGGAGGTAAAACAATTCTTGTTGTAAATTATGAAAACGGAAATACGGTGAAATATCATCACGATATAAAATATGCCTCGTATTATCCCAGAAATTACAGCAGATTAGATACTTGCGGAACAGGCAAATCAATTTATGTTAATAATCTTGAGAAAATTGAATATCCTAACGGCGACTGCAAATTTTTCGAGTATGAAAAACGTGCGCTTTATATGATTGAAAAAGGTAAAAAGGAACGGCATCTTGTTACAAAATCATATGAAATAATAGGCGGAGAGGAAAAAAACCGCTATGAATATACCTATAATAATAAATATATGGGAAAATTGCAAAATAACGGTCTTTCCTCAGTTAATGGCGTTGCAAAACGTGTTGCCGATGGGCTTATAATAAAAGAAATATACACTAAGTCAAATAATTTCTTGAAATCACGGAGAGAGGAGGGCGACAAAAGTATAGAATATGGTTATTCAACGTATTCCTACAAGCCGATGATTAAAAGCTTGTACAGCTACAACGGAATACATAACAGCCGAAAAATCTATACCTATACTTTCGGTACCCGACGTCTTGAAAGCGAAACGGACGGCTATTCCACAATCAATTATACCTATGACCCAACGTATGAAATGATACTGACAAAGACATACTTGGTGAATGATAATTTATCCGTCCGCCTGCAAAATACATTAAGCGAGGACAAAAAAACAGTCGTATGCACGGAGGTCTTTGCCAACGACGTCCTGAAAGCCAAAGCGTTTTATACCTATGACGAAAACGGAAATGTCATAAAGCAGCGAATTTGGGGCGACGACAAAAACGGAAACGGAATTTGCGATGAAAATGAGCTTGATGAGCTTAACTGCGATTATGTCTACAATTCCGACGGAACGTTTTCTGTTGAAAGGTATATAAACGGCGTTTATGATGCGGATAATAATATAAGCGGAAAAATAAGTACAAAGTACGACTATGACCTTACGGGAAATCCGCTTAAATTCACAGACGCAAAAGGCAATATCTATAATTATACCTATTCGATAACGGGCAAACCGCAAAGTATTCAAAATCCCGATAATACAACAGCTTCACTTTCGTATGACTATCAAAGCAATACAACCGAGTTTACAAACGAAAACGGCGAAAAAGTGAAGCAAACATACGACTGCTACGGAAATCCGCTCGAAAAATATGTGTATAAAAACCAAGCTTGGACGCTTGTCGAAAAAAATTTATATAATAATTTTAATTTGCTATTGACAAATACAACATATTCGGGTTATAATGTAGTAAACAGCGTAACTGAATATACCTACGATTCTAACGACAGACTGAAAAGCGTTAAAATAAAAGACGCAAACGGCACAGTCCTTTCTGAAAAAAATTATACTTACAGCGGCGGCAATATTAACAATACATATTGCAGAACCGTAACGGAAACAACTGTTGTTGATGGCGGAAGCCTTACCGCCAAGAAATATTATGATAATATCGGCGGCAGAATCATAGGCGAGGAAGTGTCCGACGGAACAACCGTAAAAACAACGCTTTATACGTATGATAAGGTCGGCAATATCGTTTCCAAAACAATGCCGAACGGCAATGTCATAAATTATGAATATGACTATTCGGGCAATCTTATAAAAGAAACAAACAGCCTGATTGAATATCCGACGGAAAATGTATACGACCCCAAGGGCAGACTTAAAAAAACAATAGCAAAAACAACGGACGGCGTTTCCTCCGTAACGGAATATAAGTATGACGCTTTGGATAGGCTCATAAAAGAAAGCGGAGCAATCACTCAAAAAACATACTACGACCAAAACGGAAATATAACAAAAACCGTACTCGGAACAATGACGCCGACAATTACGCAGTATGAGTATAATTCAAGGAATAAACCCATAAAAACAATACTGGGTACTGCACCCGATGTTCCGATTGTAACAAGCTATACATACGATTCCGTCGGTAACGTTACGTCAAGCGCAGTCGGAGCGGACGGGAACGACGCAGGTCATGTAACGTCTTATGAATACAATGAACTCGGACAGCTCGTTAAGCTTACGGACGCAAACGGAAATTCCGAAACGTACACATATGACTTAAACGGTAATCTGCTTACAAGGAAAGACCGAAAAGGAAATATAACGACAAATACGTATACGCCGCTTGGTCAGCTCAAAAAAAGTCAAACCGCAGAGGAAACCGTGAACTACAGCTATAACCGCCTCGGCAATCTGATAGCTGTAAACAACGAAAATGTAAGTATAACATACGGATATGATTTGTTCGGACGAAAAACTTCGGAATATGTAACAGACCAAACCGATTATTCATTTAATAATTATACATATGATATATCCGATAATCTAACGTCGTATACAATGTCTAAAAACGGTGTACAGCAGATTTCATCAGCGTATACGTATGACAGCCTTAACCGCTTGACCTCATTCAACGGTAAAACGCGTACATATTTCGGAAACGGTGCATTGCAGTCATACGGCGATGAAACATATGTGTATGACAATTATAACAGGCAGTATAGAATAATCAAAAACGGCGACATAATATCCGAAACGTATTATACGGATAACGGATATGTCGGCGGAAAGTTTCAGGACAGCCGCCTTATAGACTATTATCACAGCACTACGGGCGCACTAATGTATGAAGCTGAAATCTTTGTCGGAAGCATACCGCGAAAAAATTATAAATATGATAAATACGGCAACAGAACGCAGATAACGGAAGATGATGATTATACAAAATCCCCCGAACAGACAATTGCGTCATATACGTATGATAATCTTAACCGTCTGATACATGAAGAAAAAGACGGAAAGAGATATAGCTATACATACGACCAAAACGGCAATTTGACGACTAAAACCGTTGACAGCGAAGCAAACGGAGCAAGCCTGTCATTGCTGGATAATATGCCCGAAAGCGCAATATATGAATATGACCAAAACAACAAACTAAAAAAGGTAACGACAGCAGATACTATAGCGGCATATTCATATTTGCCCGACGGAAGAAGAGCGTCAAAAACGGTAAACGGAGTAAAAACAGGCCATATATGGGACGGAAATAACATAGTAGCCGATACCAAAAACGGAATACTTACAAAATATATCCGCTCAAATAAGCTTGAACAGGCAGTAACGGGAGATAATATCCAAAATTATACTGTTGACAGCCGAGGAGATGTAATAGATTTCGGAGATACCGATTATTTCTATGACGCATTCGGAAATGTGCAGACAGAAACAAACCCGAACCCGTTTGGCTACTG
>USLP01000078.1 GCA_900555525.1 uncultured Eubacteriales bacterium | reverse complement strand
CAAGCGTTTCTATAAGTCTCATAATATAACCGAAGTTATTCCTCGTGAGCACAAAGGCAAGAAGCACTCCCACAACCACAAGCACAATCAAAATCCATAATATCATGAACTTCATATACCGAAGCTGTGAAAAATATTCCTCCGAGGCGGTAAATACCATATAATTAAAATCATAATATTTCGACTCGGAAACCGTAAGAATTTTTCCGTCTTTAACTTGAGTTCCGTTTTGTGTGTTTGGAGCTGCCGGCAGCTCGTTTTCACAGCTTTTATATACGGTATCGTTGCCATAAAGCACGTAGAATTCCGTACCTGTGCCTATTACCTCGCTTAGCTTTTTGTCAATTTTCGACGCGTCAACAGCGATCATAACCGCACCGTTTAAAGCGGGCGATTTTTTAACAAAAACAAACGAATCCATAATACCGCTCTTGTTTTTAATGGGATAAATTTTATAGTTATGCGTATATTTGTCCGTATCATAGCCGGAAAGCCAGCTTAACAGCGCTCTTTCTTCGCTTTCGGTTTTGCCGTTTGCGCTGTACAGCAAATCAAGCTGTCTGTTGTATATATACATAGACCTCAAATTTAAATTTCCCCGTATGTATGCGGAAAGCAAATCCCTAATCTGTACAGTCTGTGTTTCAACCACCATTTCGTCCGTTGCGCTTAAAAATATATTTACATTTGCGTCGGAAAGTACGCTTGCGGAAAGATACTCGATATCTCTGAAAATATTTTCGTATGCCGTAGTAAGCTTTTGCGATTCGAATTGGTTTGCACTTACGGCATTGTCTTTTACTCTTTTCGAAAAAAGATTGTAGGATATCACAATCGGAACACTCAAAACCATTATAAAAGCCATAAAAACCAAAAACGTATTTCGAAAAAACACGCTGTTTGTGCCATAATTTTTCAAGTAGTTTGAAAGTTTACTTTTCATTTTTCATACCGTATTCCTTATACTCTTTTACAGACATACCCACGTATTTGCGAAACATTCTTCTGAAATTCTCCTCGCAGTTATATCCCACCTTCTCGCTTACAACCGCTGTTGAATACCCTTCTTTAAAAAGCTTTTTGGCATTTCGAAACCGTATCTCGTAAAGATATTCCGAAATTGTTTTTTGCGAGATATTCTTAAAAACCCTGCCAAGATAATCCTCGTTAAGGCTGAAATGCTCCGCAATCGAGTTTCTTGTTATGCCGTGCTGATAATTCTCCTCAATATACTGCTTTACTCTGTGCACTATTTCCTTTTGGTTTTCCAACGACTTATCCATACGCTTTGACAGCATAACCCTTTCCTGTTCCTTGATATTTATAAAATCGGGGATGCCTTCTTTGTATATTTCGGTAATTGTCATATACTGCGTCGTTATTTTGTTAGGCGAAAGACCGAATATATTTTTGAGCTCATATGCCAAAACGTCCTCGCTTATCTTTTCAAAGCCTTTTTTGTGCAGTATAAGACACGTAAAACAGTCGCTTTTGAGCTTTAAAAGAAGTGTGGTGTCTTCATTGTTTATCATGCTCAAAAAATTTACAATTGTATCTTCAAATACGTCTGCGCTGTATCGCCATTCGTTTTGCATAAAGCTTTCCAGATTTATAAATTCAAGGGTTACTATTTCGCAAACCGCATTTTCAAATTTTATTCCGCTCGAAAGTGTGTCAAACTTATTTCTTATTTCCGTTTCGTCCGAATAAAAGCCTCCCAATAAATCATAAAAGAAAATAGTTGCTTCAAGGCGTTTGCTCTCATTCATCTGTTTAGTCTTACCCTTCAAAATCCCCCGAAGTTTTGCAAGAAGCGCTTTGAAATCGGGGACGCTGACAACCTTTAAAAGATATTCGACAGCGCCGTATTTCATAGCGTCCTGCGCATACTCAAATTCGGAGAATCCGCTTATTATAACGACCTCGGTATCTATATTGTTTTCATAGATGAATTTCGCAAGCTCCACACCGGAAACACACGGCATTTTCACATCGGTAAAAACAACGTCAACCTCATTGCTTTTAAGAAATTCAATCGCTTCGTCGCCGTCATTGAATATCCCTTTGACATAAAAATCATCGGACAGCTCGGTTATATACTTTTCCAAGCTTTTTCGCGCCGCCATTTCATCGTCAACTATAATTGCACTGTAAATATTAAACCCCCCCGCCGTATATTTTCTCGTTCTTCTTATAAACATTATACAATAATTTCTCCCTTTTTTCAATGACTATTTCCGACTTCTTGCACCACTATTTCCGACTTGTTTGTTTATTATATTATAACCGTATATTTCAATGTTTGCAACTGAAAACAGCAAAAAAAAGAACCGACCTCCAAAAGTCAGATCAAAAATCTAACAAATAGGAAGTCGGTTTTTAACGGCAAAATATAGTTATGAATTTAAACAAAAGGCAGTATAGGAAGTATATGAAAGGCAAAGTGATAATTAAGAAATTGTATTTAGACCTGTTTCTTGATAGGTTTAACAGCTAAATTTTAAGTTCCGGCATAACAAAAAAACGGAGCTGCTCCGATAGTTCGGAACTACTCCGTAAAAATTTCAAAAAAAACAGCGCATTATATCAAATATGCGCTGTTTTCTCGTGTTCATATTTTCGTTTTGTTGCCAGTCCGCCTCTTAAGTGCCGCTCCGCCTTGTTTTTGTTAAGGACGCACCTGACGTCTTCGTACAAATCGGGGTCTATATGTTTAAGACGTTCCGTTACGTCCTTATGTACGGTCGATTTTGAAATTGAAAATTTCTTTGCGGTATCTCGGACCGTTGATTGATTTTCGATAATATAATGCGAAAAGATAATCGCTCTTTCCTCCATATAATCTTTCATCATAGCCGCTCCTCTTTTTGCTTTTACTAATTATTATGCAATAGATGAGCCCGATATGTTTAAAATTTATTTAATTTCTAATGACCCGACGGCTTTTTTTCAAGTAAATCCTTTTCGGTTGTCAAATCCGCATTAAAGAGCGCTGAAAATACTGTTCCGAGAGGTATAAGCGTAAACCAAATCGCTTTTCCCATAAATATATTGCAAAGCACGGTACCGACAACAGAGCCTACAAGGAAAAAAATCAGCATTTTTAAATGTTTAAGAAATTTTTCTCTGTATTCGCTGTGTTCCGTACGGAAATGCTTTATTTCGCGTGCAAGCCCTATGCCTATCTGACGTATATGGTTTGTTGCGAACGTTGTCGACATCGGGACGCCCTCCGCCTGACGGAAGGTATTATACTGCATTGAAGCGATAAAGTTTATTATGACCTGCGAAATCTGCACAGGAGCGGAATCGGGTATAAATCCGAGCATTAAGATTATAAGCATTTCCAATCCGATAAGGAGCGTATCCCACCTAATCGGGAAATTATGCTTTACGGGGTTCGGAAAAAGCTCCGATATGAGCGCCCCCAAAAGATATGCCGAAATAGGAATGAGGTAATAAAGCGCTTTTCCCCATTTTGCCTCGCCGAGCGCAAGCCCCATAAGCACGATATTGCCCGTCTGCGCATTACAGAATACGTTTCCTCGAAGCAAAAACGTATATGCGCCGAAAAAGCCTGCCACTGTCATAAGCGTATAGTAAACCCAATTTCTCTCACACATCAAAAACTTTGTGTTCTTTTTCTTCTTCCTGCTCATCAGAATTACTCCTTTTCCTATCCGTATTTTGATAATAAGCAACCTTTTCGGGAATGAAATAGTCGCCTATTTTGTAATCTATGTTTGCTTTACGCGCCTGAACGAGCTGATAACCCCGTTTTACTCTATACATTTTTCCGTCTTTTATAAAATATGCGCCTGTCTGATGAAACCGAAACGGCACATCTTTTTCAACGCATTGACGTCTTAAATCCAAAATCCAGTCGTAATTGCACGGGCGTGCATTAACTCCCGACTCACCGCCGACGGCTACCTCCTCTATGCTTTCATCAAGATATTCGGAAATATCCACATGCTCCAAAAGCGGAGATACCATAATCGACTTATGCTTTATCGGAAGACTTTTAAAAATCGGGAGCCGAAAATCCGCCATTTTTTGGTTTTCTACCGTACAGCCGACAATTACATTGTCATACCCGTCTCCCCAATCGTTCGGAATACACTCTTTAAAGCGATGAATCCGCTTTGTGAAGAAATAGAAAAAGCAATCCTTGCGAGTGCGAATCATATCCCAGCATTCCTGCCGCCATTCGTCCGCATCTTCAAGCAAAAAATCAGACGTAAAGCACGTAAAAATGATTTTTTTGGGTGGGATTTTATAGCTTTTGTCCCGTTTTTTCTTTATGGGGAGATTAAAGTTTCCCGTTTTTCGGCACAGCTGCGATGAAATCTGTGCGCCGTACATTTCGTCCTGGCGGTACACATAGCAATATCTGCAGCCCTCGCTTATTTTTGTACAGCCGTGCCACGGATTCCAGTCAACGTAAATGTTTTCCCTCACTTTTTTCACCGCCTTTATTATATTATACAGTAAAAATACATATTTGTCAATATCACACTATGCACAAAAAATTGTATATTTTTAAAAATTAATTTTTCATTAATTTTATTGACATTCCAAAAGCTTCATGATACAATAAAAGAAAAAAGGAGAAAACAATATGAAGAAAAAGCTTTTGTCCGCATTGCTTATAATGCTTTTTACACTTTTGAGTTCAGCATATGCCGCTAACGGAGACGTTATCGGAAATTATTATTACACCGATATTAAAACGTATTTGTATTATTCTCCCATTACATCGTACAATATCGGCGGAGAAACAATGATAGATGCCGAAATACTCAATTGGCACTACGGCTTCGACGTATACTGGTATGAAGATAAACGAATTTTGGATATTACCGATAAGGGCGGAAGATTCAATTCGCTTCAAGCTTTATCGGGTGAGCTTTGCGAAAGTCAAAACGGAAAAACGGGTGAAATTGCCGGTAAATTCTACGAGACGGATATAAAAACATATTTAAACAAAAAAGAAATAAAAAGTGCAAATATCGGCGGAAGAACATACATAAAAGCCGAGGAAATGAAGGAACACGGCTATGATGTTGTTTGGGACAGCGAAAAACGGACTCTAACCATTACAAAGCCCGCGGATTTTTATCAAACAGAAACAGATTTCGGCTTGATAAAAACAACGCAAAACTGCCGTATGAACGGTAAGCTTGCCGAATGGAACAGAGGCATATACACTTCCTCGGATACCGAGATTAAAACTCCCTCAAATACGGTTTTGGTTAAAGCGTCATACGGCGCATATATAAAGCTTGCGGACGTTTTGACGCTTTTGAATGCAAAAGCGGAAATTACAGAAGAAGAAATAACCGTACATACCGAATTTGCAAACGGAACAGGTTATGATGACAAAGTATACTCCTATACGCTTAATATAACATACGATAGTCCCCCGTCTCCAAAAACCGTCCCGATTGAAAGCTATGCTCAGGCTCCGATAGATTACGTTCCCAAGAACGGAGAATATTATTATATTTTAGATATGAAACTAAACATAAACGGAGAGGAGGTACCGCTTGTTTCCATGTATGGCGGAAAAGAATATCCCGAAGATATAATAGCGCTTTTAGGAGAATTGTATTTTCCCGCACATATGACAGCAAAGCTTTTGGGTTATAAATACGGATATTAAGGAGAATTTCAGTGCTTACAAATATTGATTTTGCGATTTTGGATTTTATAAGAGAAAATTTTACGTGCGGATTTTTGGATTTTCTGATGCCGAAAATTACGCTTTTGGGAAGCGGAGGAATAATTTGGATTTTGTTTGCGGTTATTATGCTTTGCCAAAAAAAGTACAGACGGGGCGGCATTGTTCTTTTAATCGGACTTGCAATAGGCGCCGTACTCGGAAACCTCATAATAAAGCCTATTGTTTCACGTCCGCGCCCATACGAACTTAACGAAGCGGTAAAAATTTTAATCGGTCCCCCCCACGGCTCGTCATTTCCGTCGGGGCATACAATTGCCTCGTCAACTGCGGCATACATAATTACTTATTTTAATAAAAAGGCGGGATATATCGCAGTTCCTATTGCTATTTTAATAATTTTTTCGAGAATGTATCTTTACGTTCATTTTCCGTCCGACATTATAGGCGGACTATTTGTCGGCTTATTAACGGCATATCTCACCATTAAAGTTTTTAAAAGAAAAAATTTCATTTAATTTTGGAAAAAATTTTGCATTGATTTTATGAATAATTTATGCTATACTCATATACGGCGGTGAGAGATACCGCAAAAACAAAATAACGGTTACATATCGGTTTTCAAAAAATAATGGTTACATATTAAATTAGGCTTGGCTTGCCCTGGTCGGTCTGTTTGATATGTAACCATTATTTTAATTTATACGGAGGTATGAAAAATGACAAACAAACCTAAATCTTTAAACATTTTCACAAAAGCTGTAAGTTTAATGATTTGCACAGTTATGACATTAGGGCTATTCACAACAAGCTTTGCGCAGAAGGTTTCCGACGACCTTATCGGCACAGCATACGAAGAAGCAGGCACGGTTTTGGGAGCGCTTAAAATCATGATAGGCGACCCCGACGGAAGCTTCAGACCCGAGG
>USLP01000077.1 GCA_900555525.1 uncultured Eubacteriales bacterium | reverse complement strand
ATCGGCATATATCGGCGGTATCGGAGGCGGTTCGGCGGCGGGCGCCGTTTTGGGAATATTGAGCGGAGAAAGCGGTATGGACTGCGCAGTAACCATGGCTCTCTATTCGCTGTTCGGATTTTTTTCGGGCATTTTTTCAAAATTCACAAAATTTACGGCAATGCTCGGCTTGTTCTGCTCGTACATTTTCGCCTGCATATATATAGAAACGACAGCCGTTACGGTAGGCGTTTGGGATATGGCGATAGCAGGCGCGCTGTTCTTGATTACGCCGTCAAAGCATATAAAGAAATATTTTGCGAGATACAGCAAAAAAGAACCCGTGCGCGATATGATGTCCGCCGTAAATTCAATAACGGCTTCGCGTCTTTCCAAGCTTGCAGACAGTTTTTCGGGCTTATCGGAGGAAATTGACGTTTCCAAAGGCACAAAAAACGAAAAATCATTGATAAACGTAAATCCGAATTCGCTTTGCGATTTTCTCGGAGATAAAGTATGTCATAAATGCACTCTCAAAAATATATGCTGGCAAAAAGAATACGATAATACAGCGGCAAGTTTGGGGAATGCCGTCGTGAAATTGAGGGAAAAAGGAACGCTTTTAAAAGACGATTTTGACGGAGTTTTTATAGGCAGATGCGTTCATCTTGACGAGGTTGTTGGAAACTGCCGCAATTTTTATGATATTTTGAAGGTAAATGCGGTTTGGAAAAGCAAAATGGGCGAAAACACAAGAGCCTTTAAACAGCAGTTTATAGAAATGTCAAAAATCATCTGTAATTTAAAAGAAAATATCGAAAAAAACAAATATTTTGAAGCGGAGCTTTCGGGTGAGCTTTATGCCGCCTTAAGCGAAGAGGGCTTTTGCGTCAAGGAAGTATTTGTTATAAAGGACGCCTCCGACACTTTTTATGTAAAGCTAACGCTTTTTAAGTGCCGCGGCGGCGAAAACTGCATACCGAAAATAAAGGAAATTATAAGCGGGGCGCTGGGTGTGAATATGATAAAATCCGAGGGCGGCTGCGGCGATTCGTTCTGCACGCTTTATTTTAAAGAAGGGGCGGCAAGAGCAATCGAAAAACGTATTCACAGCATAGCGAAAAATCCCGATGAGCCGATAGGAGACAGCTGTAAAATCTGCGCCATAAGTCCGAGTAAATACCTTATTGCCCTTTGCGACGGCATGGGAAGCGGAACAGAAGCGTCAAAAATTTCCGAATCCGTAATCAATTTAACAGAGCAGATGCTGAAAGCGGGTTTTAGCGAAGAAGCGGTCTACAAAATGATTAATTCGTTCATACTTGCGAATTTGAGCGTTTCGGGCTTTTCCACACTGGATTTTATAGTTGCAGACACTAAAAATATGACGGGCAAAATTGTCAAAAACGGCGCCTGCCCCACATATATAAAGCATAAAGACGGCGAAGTAGTAACCGTAAAGGGCGCGCCTCTCCCCGTCGGCATAACTGAACAAAAACCGTTTATAAAAACGGTTTCCCTAAAAAAGGACGATATGATAGTTATGGTCTCCGACGGCGCATTCGACGCCTGCGAGGACAAGCTTTGGATTTATAAGCTCCTCGGAAAATCGGACGGCGGAAGCATTACCGATACTGTTGACCTTATATGCAATATCGCCCAAAAGGACTTTGAAACAAAGGACGACGACATCACCGTCCTGGGCGTAAAAATAGCATAATTTTGGGGCAGGGCTCAGCTCTGCCTTGCTTTTTTATTTGTATAAACCTTAAATTTCCATTGTAGGGAACGCGCCTTAATGGCGTTCCGTCCGTAGGTTTGTACGTTTTCTTTATGTCTGCCGCTAAAAAATGATTGACAAATGAAAAACAATGTAGTATAATATACCTATAAAACGAAAGGGAAGCGGAACGGAAAATGAGAAAAAGGATAGCGTTTGGAGAAATGCGCCGAAAGGCGATGGAGGCAATACAGGGAAATTGGGCGATGTTTGCGCTGTGGCTTATTGTGCCGAGCGTTGTTTTTCTTCTGCTTATTCCGAACAGCTTTATATATTCTTATTTGACGGGCGATGTTACACTCGGTGTGTTTGATGAATTTATGATTTTTGTTGCGTCAAGCGTAACGGCGGCGCTTACTTTTACGTTTACGGCGACTATGTATGCCGTTATATTTCATAGGCACGAAATGGTTAAAAATAAATTTGCTTTTTTCTTTACGGCGGCAAATATTGTGTTTGTACCAAGCGTTAAGCCGATACTTATAACAAAGGTATTGTTTTCGTTTTTATCGTTTTTATGTACGCCTGCGGTGTTCAACCGTATTTATGAGTTGCTGCTCTTAAATGTGGTGGACTATACGTTTTTTTCTATGTTTATGTATGCGGTTGAAATTGCGGCTCTGATTGCCGGCATATACGTTTCTTTGGCGTATATACTCACGCCGTGCGTTATTGCGGACAATCCGAAGCTTGACGGCATAACGGCTATGAAAATAAGCCGTAAGCTTATACAGGGAAGAAAGCTTAATATGGTTTTGTTTATACTTTATTTCATTCCTTGGTATATGCTCGGCGCTTGCGCGCTTATTATAGGCGCATTTTTTACGGAGGCTTGTTTCCTTGTTTCTCTGTATTTTTATTACAGGGAATGTAATGCATACGAGAGTAAATAAATTTATATAAGGAGGATACAGTATGTTTTCTTACGATTTCAAAAAAAGAGCGCTTGAAGCGCTTAAGGGCAACTGGGGACTTAGCGTTCTTACGGAGCTTGTTGCAACGATTTTGGCAGGGGATTATCTTTACGGCGCAAATGCAAATTTTAGTTCTTCTTACAATAATGCGGATTACGGTTTTGGTTATCCGAGTATATTTGAAAGCGGAATTTTTCAATTTTTGGCGGGCTTTACCATTGTTTACGCAGTACTTTTGCTGTGCGTTAAGGGCGTAACGGAATTGGGCTACGTTCGTTTCAATTTGAATTTACTGCGAGGAGAAAATCCGCAGTTTACGGATTTGTTCGGATATTATTCCAAATTGGGAAAGGGCATTTTGCTTGTAATAATCCGCGGAGTGTTCGTTTTTCTTTGGAGCTTGCTTTTTGTAATACCGGGGATTGTGGCTGTATACAGATATGCGATGATGCCGTACATACTTGCCGAAAATCCTGATATGTCCGTTATGGACGCAATGCGAAAGTCAAAAGAAATGATGTACGGAAATAAATGGCGTCTTTTTTGCCTGCACTTTTCGTTTATCGGCTGGGCGCTTTTGGCGGCTTTAACGTGCGGAATCGGTATGCTGTGGCTTGCACCTTATATGAGCGCGGCGGAGGCGGCTTTTTACGAAGCTTTGAAGCCCGATGTTTTACAGCCCGAATTTCGGGAATTTTAAATAACGGCAAGAACAGCCTTTTTCGGGGCTGTTCTTTTTTTATAAAAAATTTTTTTAATGCGACAAAATTGGTTAAAATTTTCAGAAAAAGTGTGCTATAATCTTATACATAGTTGAAAAGAGGAATCGTTATGACAACGTATGTTTATATAGACGCGCTTTTTTTTGAAAATTTTTTTATTGATTTGTTCCTCATTTATGCGGTCTGTGCTGTTTGGGGAAAGAAATTCGGTTTTTTGAGAGGGATTTTTTCAGCAGGGCTGGGAGCGGCTTATGTATGCGCGGTATACACCCTTCCGTGGGGTTTTATGCGAGGGACAATGCCAAAAATAATCACGCTGACAGGCATGATGTTTATTGCGTTTAAAATGAAATCGGTATCGGATTTTATGAAATATCTTTTTACATACATGGCGGCAAATTTTATATTGGCGGGCGGAATATATTTCACATCGGGATTTGTGCCTCAGGGTAGACTGACGGGTAATTCCGTTGCCGTCGGGATTTTTTTCGGCATACTTTTTATTGCAGTTATGGGAAGGGGGATTTTTATGCTTATAGGAAACGCACTCAAAAAGAAGGAACTTACAGCCGATATAATACTTTTTTATAACGGAAAAACGTTTAGACTGCGTGCTTTTTCCGATACGGGGAATTCTCTTGTTGACCCGATAAGCCGACTTCCCGTCGTGATAATTTCAAAAAGTAAAATCGAGGACGCCGTAACGGCTTCGTCAATCTCAAAAATAAAAAATTTCAGATTGATACCCTGCCGAACAGCGTCGGGAAAATATGACTTGCTTTACGGCTTTAAGCCTGATAAGCTTATATACGAAAACAGGGAAACACAAGCCGTGGCGGCAATTTCAAAAGAGGATTTTTATGATTTGGGATATGATGCGGTTATAAATCCGCTTACGCTTGTTTGAAAGGACGGACAGAAATGAATATAAAAAATTTTTTAATAAAGCTTTTTAAAAGATTTTTAGGAAGCGAGTGCTTTTATGTGGGGAGCACGGACACTCTTCCGCCGCCGCTTTCCGATGAAGCGGAGGCGGAGGCGATACGCGCCCTGCCTGATGAAAACGCAAAAAATACGCTTATAGAGCATAATCTTCGGCTCGTTGTATACATAGCCAAAAAATTTGAAAACACGGGGATTTCCCTTGAAGATTTAACGTCAATCGGTACGATAGGACTTATAAAAGCAGTCAATTCCTTTAATAACGAAAAAGCGATAAAGCTTGCGACGTATGCGTCCCGATGTATCGAAAACGAAATACTTATGTATCTTCGCAAGATTTCAAACCGCCGAAGCGACATATCGCTTGACGAACCGCTTTCAACGGACGGCGAGGGCAACGAACTGCTTCTTTCGGATATTTTGGGAACGGACGATGACATTATACACAGCGAGATAGAAAATAAGTTTGAAAAGGAGCTGCTTCTTTCTGCGGTTTTAAGGCTCAAGGAGCGGGAAAGGCTTATTATAGGGCTACGGTTCGGGATATTTGGAGGAATTGAAAAAACGCAGAAGGAGGTTGCGGATATAATGGGTATATCGCAATCGTATATTTCCCGTTTGGAAAAAAAGATTATTGCAAAGCTTAAGAAAGCTATGGAAAAAAATATGTGAATATTTTTATTTTTTCTTGTTTTTGCTTGCCTTTTTCATGTAAATGGTGTATAATTGATAAGATAAACGATATATGAAAGGGAAATTATGAACGAATTTAAAACATTTGATAACGAAAGAATACAAGAAGAAATAAAAAGGGCAATATCGGATATGGGGATTTTGAATCCTACCCCGATACAAAGCCGTGCGATACCGCCCGCACTTTCGGGGGCGGATATTTTGGCACAGTCCCCGACAGGCACGGGAAAGACATTCGCTTTCGGAATACCGCTTTTGCAGAATGTAAACCCGTTTAAGGACTGCGTGCAGGGGGTTGCGTTATGCCCCACAAGGGAGCTTGCCGTACAGGTTGCCGCTGAGCTTCGGGGACTGGCAAAGTATATGGAAAATGTGCGTATTCTGCCTGTATACGGCGGCGAAAATATCGAACGTCAGATAACCGCTTTAAGGCAGAAACCGCAGATAATAGTTGCTACTCCGGGACGCTTTTGCGACCTTTATAAACGAAAAAAAATAAAGACCGATGAGGTAGGAACAGTTGTGCTTGACGAGGCGGACGAAATGCTAAGCATGGGATTTTTGCCCGACATAGAAGCTATTTTGTCGAAAATCCCCGAAAATTCGCAGAAGCTGATGTTTTCGGCTACCGTTCCGAAAGAGGTTTTGGGAATTGCAAAACGTTTCTCTCATAATGCGCAAAGAATAAAGGTTTCGCCCGATAAAGAAGAGAGCGCACCGAAGATAGCGCAGTATTACATGGAAATGAAGCACGCCATGAAAACCGATGTGTTAAAGGCGCTCCTTACAATAAAAAAATTCAATCTTTGTCTTGTTTTTTGCAATACGAAAAAAATGGTTGACGAGCTTTGCGAGGCTCTTACGGAGAGCGGTTTTTGCGCCGCCGCACTTCACGGCGACATGAAACAGCACGAAAGAGACAGAGTAATGTATAAGTTCAGAATCGGAAAAATCAACGTTCTTATTGCGACCGACGTTGCGGCAAGAGGAATTGACGTTGACGACATTGACGCTGTAATAAATTATGATATACCGCTTAACGATGAGTATTACGTACATCGCATAGGCAGGACGGGACGTGCGGCAAAGGAAGGAATTGCATATACTTTTTTGTCAAACCGTGAAATGTACCGTCTTAAAGAAATTATGAATTATACAAAAACGAATATACTGCCCTTAAAGCGCCCCTCTGTGGAAGAAGCGGAGCTTTCAAAGACGGACGGTATAATTTTGCGTGCAAAGGAAATAGCGGAAAATGAAGATTTAAGCGCATTTTATGAAATTGCGGACAGATTTGTTTCGGACGGCGGAGATATCCGCACACTTTCGGCATCGCTTTTGTATATGAGCGTAAAACCGCAAAAAGCCGCCAAAGTAAAGGTTGCACGTGCAGAAGAAAAAAAGGACAAAAAACGTAAAACAACTCAAAAAGAGACGGGAGTTGCAAGACTTTTCTTTAACGTCGGCAGTCTGGACAAGATTCGCAAGCGCCATTTGGAGGAGCTTATAAACGATCACCCCGCACTTTGCGGTACGAAAATTCTCGGTACGGACATATTTGACAAATTCTCGTTTATGGACGTCAGCGCAAAGGACGCGCCCGAT
>USLP01000076.1 GCA_900555525.1 uncultured Eubacteriales bacterium | reverse complement strand
GGTGTTGTTACGGCAAAAATTCTGGGTATGGATTTTTTGGATTCCGACGTTTTTATTCAGAATAACGAAAACAGAAAATTGCAAGAAATCATAAACAAGGACGGAACAGAAAGCTTTTTGGAAACGGAATGTAAAAACATTTTGAAAATTGATGTTAAAAACACGGTTATTGCAACGGGCGGAAGCGTCGTTTTAAAAGACGAGGCAATGAAGCATTTAAAAAAAGGCGCAATTACGGTGTTTTTGGACGTCCCGCTTTATGACCTGAAAAAACGTATTTATAATACAAGCGACCGAGGAATTGCAATGAAGGACGGAGAAACAATTGACGATATTTACAGAATCCGCCGTCCGTATTACAAAAAATATGCGGATATAACGGTAAAAACAGGGCATATGTCATCTCGGACAGCTGTCGGTAATCAGGATTATGGTAGAACTGCGCTCTGTTCTGTCATAAAACAAGTTTCTGTTACTTACGAAGTAATTTTCGCCTATACAAACGGACAACTTAAGTATAATGAAGCAAAAAAATAAATTCATAAAATATTTTCGGAGGTTTTTTCTTATGTACAACGTTATAGTGGTTGACGATGAAAAAATAATCAGAAACGGAATGAAAAACTACATAAACAGACACAGCGTTGATTTCAGAGTAATTGAAGATTTCGCCGATGGCAAAGATGCGGAGGAATATTTGAAAAGCGTGCTTGAAATGAATGCCGAAGACGTATCCGTTGTTATAACCGATATTCGTATGACGGATATGTCGGGTCTTGAATTGAGCCAATGGATATACGAAAACATGAAAAGCGTTATCGTTGTAATTTTAAGCGGCTATAAAGAATTTGATTATGCCAAAGAAGCCATGAGCTACGGTGTGAAAAGATACCTTTTAAAGCCTGCCGATACAAATGAGCTTATGCAGCTTTTAAGCGAGCTTAAAACCGAGCTTGACGCGCGTCAAAACGAACGGCAGATGTCGCTTTCAAATATAAAGCACCTTTATTCACTTATTGCAGAAAATAAGCTTTACGAAGCGTCTTTATATTTCGGAAATATTTTAAACGAGATAAAATACGAACCTCTCGACAGAGTGAAGGAAAGCACGGCGGAGCTTTTCGGAGTTATTGTAAATAAGCTTAACATTTATTATGAAATTCAGGTAAGTGCGGAAAGCCTGGGATTAAATTCCATACTAAATCTTGACAGCGTACCCGAAATTCAGAAATTCGGAATAAAAATTATAGAAACGCTGTCGGCAAAAATGTCATTAAAAAGCGAAAAATCGGACGAACATATTTTGCAGGAGGCAAGGCGTTTTATCGAAGAAAATTATATGAAGGATATTTCGCTCCAGGATTTAAGCGACAAAATGTTTTTTTCGCCCAGCTATTTCAGCCGCTTTTTTAAGAAATATACAGGTGAGAAGTTCAGCGACTATCTTCTCCGTGTCCGTATGACGAAAGCTGTTGAGCTTCTCAAAAAAGGAAACAAGGCGGAAGATGTTTCAAAAAGGTGCGGATATAACAGCGCCGCATATTTTTCTCATATTTTTAAAGAATATTACGGGTATACGCCAAAGGATTACGTACGCAGATTTTGAGGTAGCATAATGAAAAATACAGATAACCAAAACCGTTCGATTTGGACTTATATAAAAAACTATAAGCTTAACAGTATGTTTATAAGAAGCTTTCTGATAGTTTTCGCTTTGTTTTCAATACCGTTTCTTATGTTTTCGATAATGTATTACAATAATCTCAAAAGCGCAACATATCAGGATATAGAAAAAGAAAATACCTCGCTTGTTTATGAAATTCGTGATTTGACGGATTCCGTATTTTCGCAGTGCGATTCTTTGGCAACATATATCGCAAATAATGTGCAGACGCAGATGTTTGCGCTTAACAGAATTTATACGGGAACGGAAAATCTGAACAGCTTTTCAAATCTCATACAGGCATTGCCTTTGATTTTTGACCATATCGACAGTATATATGTATATTCGGGAGCGGCGGACACTGTTTTTTCAGCAGACGGAAAAATAAGTCAATCCGACCAATTTGCGGATAATACGTGGCTTTCGGCGGCAAAAACGGTGAAAGATCGACGGGGAACAATGATTGCCCGTTTAAAAAACGGAACATATCCCATGCTTATAACAATTGTGAAGCCTATTCTGCTCGAAAACGACGTTATAGGATCTGTTATATTGAATATAAATGCCAAAGAACTTCTAAAGGGAATGAGTGTAAACAGAGGTGCAAGAAACGGACAAAATATTTTCATAGTATCAGCAGAAGGGCAGATATATTCTTCAGACAAGCAGGATTATTTTATGAAATATACAAATGAAATTCCGACGCTTAAGGATTTTGAAAGCTTTGATAATCTTAACGTAAAAAGATATATGGCAGACGGCGAAAAAAATATAATTTCCGCAAAAAAATCAGAATTTATGCCGCTTTATTATATAAGTGTGAAATCAATGGAGTTTTATAAAGAAAGACTTGAAAGCATGGTTTGGCAGATTGTTTGGCTTGCCGTTATACTTATATTAATGTCGGGTGCTGTAGCATATTTTACAGCGGCTACAGGCTACAGACCTGTTGCACAGATAATTTCTGTTTTGGAGCATCCCGAAAAATACAGCGCACAGGGACGCGAAAGTCAAAACGAGCTTAAATACATAATAACAAATATTATGAAAAACATCGAGCTTAACGAACGAATGCAGACAGAGCTTGAAACAAGACTTGAACTTTTAAAAACAGCGCAGATTGCAATGCTCCAAATGCAGATAAATCCGCATTTTTTATATAATACTTTAGATACCATAAAATGGATGGCTCTTGACCTTACGGGTGATGACAATAATGTTTCCGAGGCTGTGGGCAGTTTGCCAAAGCTTTACCGTCTTAATGTAAACACGGGCGATTATCTGATAAGCTTAAAAGAAGAAATGGAGCAGGCGAAAAACTATATAAATATCTTAATGCTCCGTTATGAGGACTTATTCAAGGTAGTGTGGGATATAGATGAGGATGCACTTTCTTGTACCGTTTTAAGGCTTTCGATGCAGCCCGTTATAGAAAACGCAGTATATCACGGTCTTAAGCCGATGCGAAAAAACGGTGTTTTAACGGTCAGAGGTTTCAGAGCGGACGGAAAAGTCGCCGTGGTTATACAGGATAACGGAGTCGGTATACCGAAAGACGAGCTTGAAAAGCTAAATCGGGAATTAAGCGAAAACCCTGTTACACCCGATGAAAGCGGTCATATAGGAATATATAATGTAAACAGACGTATAAAGCTTATTTATGGCGACAGCTACGGAGTATTTGTTTCATCGGAGGAGAATAAAGGAACTATTGTAAGGCTTATCTTCCCCGAAACATACATTTAAAATAATATAATTACAAAAAGCGTATTGTGCAATTTTTTGCATGATACGCTTTTTTATTGTCAATTTTCAATATACCAACGATAAAAATTACAATTTTTTGTGCAATTGGACAAAATTCTTATAGAAAATCAAAATGTTGAAATTGAAAATGCGATTTTTATATTGTATAATAAAAATAGAAATAAAGCGCTTGGAGGGAATAAAAAAATGAAAGAAAAGAAAATGAATGCTCACAGACTTCAAAGATTTAAAGACAATTTTGAGCTCTCGCTTCTTTTGATACCCGGAATTCTGTTTTTTATAGTGTTCAGCTATCTTCCCATGGTGGGAACGATAATCGCTTTTAAGGACTACAGAAACAACCTCGGTATATTCGGAAGCAAATGGGTGGGACTTCAAAACTTCAAGTTTTTCTTTACATCACAGGACGCTTGGAGAATAACAAGAAACACCGTCGGATATGGACTGCTGTTTATAGTATTGGGAATAGTTACATCGGTTATCATTGCGATAATGCTTTACGAGGTACATAAAAAATACCTTCTTAAAATCTATCAAACCTCAATGATACTTCCTCACTTTTTGTCATGGGTTATCGTAGGTTACATAACATACATAATTTTGGAGCCTAACTTGGGAATACTCAATCAGATAATAAGATTTTTCGGCGGAGAGGGAAAGGACTGGTATTCCGAGCCGAGCTATTGGATTTGGATTTTGCCTATCGTAAACGTCTGGAAGGGCGTCGGAATGAACTGTATAATGTATTATGCGGCGCTCATGGGAATAGACGCACAGCTTTATGAGGCGGCAACAATTGACGGAGCAAGCAAATGGAAGCAAACGTGGTGTATAACCCTGCCGTCCTTGATTCCGCTTATAACCGTTCTTACTATTTTAAACGTCGGCAACATCATAAAAGGCGACTTCGGACTTTTCTATACAATTCCCAGAGACATAGGACTTTTATATCCGACAACGGACATTATAGACACCTACGTTTACAGAGGACTTCGCACGGGAGACGACATCGGAATAACGGGAGCGGTCAGCCTGTTCCAGTCGGCGGTCGGCTTTGTTATGGTGGTGGTAACAAATCTTATAGTTAAAAAGATTTCGCCCGAAAATTCACTGTTTTAAGGAAAGGAGAAAAATACTATGAAAAAAATTACACTCGGAAATATACTTATAAACGTTTTCTTCGTATTGTTTTCCTTATCGTTTATAGTACCGTTTTTGCTTATCATTTCAATTTCGTTTACGGACGAGCAAACTATTCTTTCGGGCGGATATTCGCTTATACCGAAAATGTTTTCGTTGGAAGCTTATAAATACGTTTTCAGAAGCCCGGAACAGCTTATAAATTCATATAAGGTTACAATATTCTATTCGATTGCGGGAACACTGCTTTCAATGCTTGTTATGACGCTTACGGCATATCCGCTTTCAAGAAAAAATTACAGATACCGCAAGCCGGTAATGTTCTTTATATTTTTTACAATGCTGTTTTCGGGCGGACTTGTACCGAGCTACATATTGATAACAAAATACCTGCATTTGGGTAACAGCGTTTGGGTCTATATTTTACCATATCTGGCAAATGCTTGGTATATCATAGTTATACGAACTTTTTTTCAGGGCTTGCCGTCTGAATTGGTAGAATCGGCAAAAATCGACGGCGGAAGCGAATTGCTCATATTTTTCAGAATCATCTTACCGCTTTCAAAGCCTGTTTTGGCTACAGTTTCACTCCTTACGTTATTAACTCGGTGGAACGATTGGAATACGGCGCTTCTTTATATAAGAGATACAAATTTATTCTCACTTCAATATCTGCTTCAGAAGATTTTGAGAGAAGCGCAGTTTATTAAGAGCATGGCGGAGTCATCCCCGGTTGCGGGCATATCGATGGACACCTCAAATATTCCCTCCGAGACTGTCAGATACGCAATGTGCATCGTAGCCGCGGGCCCCATGCTTGTAATATTCCCGTTCTTCCAGAAATACTTCGCAAAGGGCTTGACGGTAGGAGCCGTAAAGGGCTGATATTTTTAAAAAATAAAAATAAAAAATAAAAAAAGAAAGAGGTACAAAAAAATGAAAAACTTGCTAAAAAGCATTTTATCCACTGCGCTTGCGGTGTGTATGATCTTAGGGTGCGTTACGTGCGTATCTGCTGATACGTCAAGCGTTCCGCTCAGCGGAAATTATACCTTTTTGAACGTTGCGTACAGCCCCGACTCGGACACATACGTGGCTGTTGCAAAAGACCTTACAAACACATCGGCTACTCCGATGAAAATACTCGTTTCAAAAAACGGTTATTTATGGAATGAAGCAAAATCATTTTCTCCGGCAAAAAACAATCTGAAAGATTCTTCAAGACAGATTCTTACATACTGGGATAAGGAAAAAGTTTTTGTAGCTTGTGCAGGTACACAAGTTTTATATAGTGCAGATGGTTTAAGCTGGACAAATTTTGTTACAGCTACGGAAGGTGCTATGGTTACAGTATTTAATCATAAGCTTGTTTTAAACGAAAGAGGCGTTGCTGCTGACAAAACGTATTACTATTTCAGAGAATTTAATTCTTTAAATGCAGAGGACTTTACACAAATAAAATATCCTTTTGCATCATACCAATACAGAAGATATATTGCTGTGAATACGGAAGGATATTTTATTTCGGATATTCAGCCTTCAACTACTGCGTATGCGACTTATATAAAAAATGATGGAACGGCTACTACAATTTATCCTAATAAAATTGATATTACAACAAGTATCGCATATCTTCCGTACTGCGATAAAAATATTGCCGCAGTAAATACGGCAAAAGTACGTACAATAAAAAGCGGCATAAGCGGCGAAATTGCAGTAAATCTTCATGGCGGCGATACTACCGTTGAAAATACTTCTGTTATTACGGCGGTAGGCTATGCAAACGGAAAAACATATTTGGGAACAAAAGACGGAAAAATCTACTATCCCTCTGAAAGCACGGACATAACAAACGATACCGTTTGGAATGTTTTAACAAATGAAAGTAAAAACGAAGAAGAAATAAAAGCTATTGCACAGGGTAAGGACGGAGCCGTCGCGGTAAGCGCAACAAAGGTTTTCCTGATTTCGGGCGATTCGTATAAAGACGTAAACGACGGCTTCTTTATCGGTGCTCCAACCTTAAAGGGTGTAAACATTTTCAGCGGCGTAAGCCTTTTCGGCGGC
>USLP01000075.1 GCA_900555525.1 uncultured Eubacteriales bacterium | reverse complement strand
GCGCCGACGCTTTTTAAGCCGAGTCCCGTTCCGTGCGTTTTTGTAGTTATGTAATTTCCGTTTTCATCTTTTTCGAGATTATGTTCATAGTCATTTTTTATATTGACTGATATTTGACTGTTTAAATATTTTATTTCAGCCTTAATATAGCTTTTTGCCGATTCACAGCTGTTTTCAAGCAGGTTTGACAGCATAACGCAAAATTCGGATTCGTCAATGCCGAGGCTTTTCGGCAGCTTTATGACCGCCCGAAAATCAAACCCATTTTTCTGCGCTTTTTGCATATATTCCGTAATAGCGGCATTTATAAGCGTATTTTCACAGAATACCGTATTGTGGGATTTGAGAGTGGTCATCTCTTTTTCCAAGAGCTTTACGGCGCCGTCCGTGTCGCCCTGCTGTAAGCAGTTTAATATAAGGGCGTCTCTGTGGCGTGCGTCATGCCTGAATATCCGCTCCGTTTCCGACGACTTAAGATACATTTCGTGTTGTTTTTTTTGCAGTGAAATCTGTTCTTTTAAGCTGTCTGCAAGGCGTTTTCGTTCCATAGAATCCAATGCCGTTTTGAATGTGTAAAATATAAGAATGTAGACCGACAGCATAAGCGCATAGATAGTGCATAGAAGTAAATAGTTATGAAAAAATCGGTTTGTAAGATAAATAAGTACTGTAAACAAAAACGGAATAAGCGAAAATATGTTCCAGTTAATTTCAAGCGTTTCCATAATTTGTTTGTGCTTTTTTTTGAGAATTTTATTGTAAACGAAAAAGTAAATGCAAAGCAGAATAAACTCAATTAGCGTAAGAAAAAAATGACTGCGCAGGGTAAAATTATTTACAAACTCGCAAAGTCCTGTTATTATTTCATAAACATTAATCCATAGCCAAAAATTAAAAACAGTCTGTGAAATTTTATCCTTTGTTATAAAAAGTATAAGCGCAAAGTAGGGGAGACCTATTGTGAAAAATATAACTTTTTTTAGATAATCAGCTCCGAATAAAACCGCAATATAAGAATTTACCGCAAGGCAAAAGACTGTAATCGCCGCAAAGCAGGCGTAAGCACGCTTTGTGGGAAGACGGTAGCTCATCATGGAATAACCGTCAAGCGTGCATATAAAAAGCAGTATAAACAGGGGAGCTATCTCTTTTATAACGTTCATCATTCCGCCTCCGTACCGAAAATGTAGTCAAAGTATGCTTTTTTTGCGCTCTTTTGAAACGCTCTTGAGATTTTAACAGCTTTTCCGCACATAAGATGAAACGTATCTCCGTCTATGCTGTCGATATGCTCGATGTTTACAATATAGCTTTTATGACATCTGCAAAAACCGTGCGAAATCAAAAATTTTTCATAGTCTGCAAGCTTGCTGACTATTTCAATTTCTTTTCCCTCGGACAGTGTAAATATAACCTTTCGCAAATTGCTCTCCAAGCATTGAATATTTGACAAAAGTATTTTCGTTTCCGCACCCGAATATGTAACCGAAACAAAATCCTTTTTGCTGTTTTTTTGATTGAGCCTTTTTAAGGATTTTTCCAAAAGATTTTTATCAATCGGTTTCAAAAGATAATCAAAAGCCAAAACGCGATAACTCATAACTCCGAATTCTTCGCTTGTTGATATAAAAATAACAGGAGTTTCGGTGTCGGTTTCACGAAGAAGCCGTATCGATACCGCTTATTTTCGGCATCAGAATATCAAGAATAATAAGGTCATACGGACTTAACGCATGACTTTTCAAAAGTTCATGCCCGTCGTCAAATTCATTTACGGAAAATTCGCCGCCTATGTCTTTCAACGCCTTTGTAATTTGTTCTCTGTCGATTTTTAAATCGTCGCAAATCGCTATTCTCATGATATGTAATCCTTTTTCATTTTTATGAATTTATTATATCACAGCTTTTTGATGTTGTCAACAGATAAAACAATTTGCATTGCAGAATTACAATATATCATTTGTTAATTGAAAAAAGCTTGACAATTGTTACACCACAACCGTAATTGTCTTACAATGATTTTCAAGCTAAAATTTGGGTCATATTTTGCGAAGTGCCCGTGATTACCCTACGATTGAGTTATTGTCTGCAAAGATTTCATTTTAGACAAATTCAATTCAAGTGTTTTCGACAAGCTTCTGCTTCTTTTGAACAATATCATTTTTAAAGTCGTAAACCCAATCTGTTGTATCTGATAAGAGACTTGCATATCTTTCAATAATTTTCTCTGAATATAATTCGGGATTTTCTTGTATTCGTTTAAGATAGTTTGTGAACCATTCATTAACTTTACCGCTATACTGTACGGCAAATTCGCCTGCTCCGTTTTTTGTTTCAATCGCAAGGTCGACAAGAGCCTTATGTTTAAGGTTTAGTATTGAAGTTCAAGCTGGGTTGGAATTAATAAGGCAATACTTTTTAATCTGAATTTCGTGTCATCTTTTGTTAAAAAAAGCTTAAAATAGGCTAAAAAATGTCAAAATTTAGTAAAAATTATTTTAGTAAAAAGATAAGCAAAAACCGCATGGTTAATGACTTTTCAGTAACCATGCGGTTTTTAATGTGGTCGAGGCGACAGGACTTGAACCTGCGGCATCATGCTCCCAAAGCATGCACTCTACCAAACTGAGCTACGCCTCGAAACAACACTAATGTATTATACACTAATATTTTGATTTTGTCAATACATTTTTATGAAAAATAATAGATTAAATTTCCAAAAACAGTTTACAAATTTTTAAAAATATGGTATAATGTGAAAAATATTAAATTGGAGCGGATTATTATGAGTATAAAAAAATGCTATGAGAACGAGCTTCGGGATACGGTACAAAAAATCAAAAAAGCGGGCGGCAATTTTGTTTTTGCGGTTGTTACGGACACACATCTTGATAATTCTTTGCCCGAAACTCTCAAGAACATAAAGGCGGCGGACGAAGAACTTAATTTCAGATTTTTGGCTCATTTGGGCGATTTTCTAAACGGAAATATTCCCAAAAAATATACGGAAGAAATTTTCGCACAGCAAATGAAAAGCTTTATAAATTCCGTGAAATCAAAGGAGTTTTATCCGACGCAGGGTAATCATGACGGCTTTTGCGATTTGGAAAACTGTGTGAATGATATGGCAACAGACGAGGTTTGGTATCGTGCAACAAAGTTTTTAAGCCGTTATCCGAATGTACATAGGAAAAATATTGACCCGTATTATTATGCGGATTTTCCCGATGAGAAAATTCGTCTTGTTTTTATATGCGCATTTAATTATGAATATTCACCCGAAGGAGTTTTTAAAAAGATTTACGGTATAAAAAAGGAGCAGATTGAATGGCTTTCAAATGAAGCGTTAAACGTTTCAAACGATTGGACTGTCATGTTTTTTTCACATTATGTTCCTTTCGGCAGTTTTAATTCCGAGGGCGGCGTTGATGATGATGTTCTGGAAAAAAGCGAAGAGTTTCAAACGGTTTTAAAAGCAAAAGAAAAACACGGCTTTAGTGTTCCTATTTGGTTTGCGGGCGACTTGCACGGAGATTATGCAAATAAAATATGCGGTATAAACTGCGTAATAACCGCGTCCGAAACTGCATACGTACCACAACTTTGGAAAATGCCCGCACTCGGATATTATCCGAAACGTGAGCTTAACACGGTGAGCGAGGATTTATGGGAAGCCGTATCTCTTAATACAAAAAAACGCAAAATTTCGCTTATACGCTTCGGTGCGGGCGAAGACAGAATTTTGACATATTAGGAGGATTGATGCCATGGAAAAGTATTTTATAAACGAAGCAAAGAAAACAATAAAAGCTATAAAAGAAAATTACGAAAACGGCGACATATGCTTTGCACTTTTGACGGATTCGCATTTAACCGATACGGGAGACATAACACGTGAAAACATTTCATATGTTGACGAGGCTGTCGGCTTTGATTTTGTTGCGCATTTGGGCGGAATTACAAACGGAAACAATCCTAAAAATATTACGATTCAGCTTTTAAAAAGTGAATTTTCAAAATATGAAAACAGTATAAAAAATAAACGGCTTTTTGTCGTTCCCGGTGAGAAAGACGGCTGGCGTGACGAACGCTATACGGGACAGCTTGCGCTTAATATGATGACGGATGAAGTTTGGTATAAAGCGACGGCTTATCTGCAAAAATACCCTTTTATACAGCGTATAAAAAACAAACCGTATTTCTATGCAGATATCCCCGATAAAAACACAAGACTCATTTTTATGTCGTCATATTTTACGCAAATTGATGAAAAATCCGAGCTTTTCCAAAAAAATCGTATGTTTGAAATTTCAGAGCTTTCGTGGCTGAAAAACGAAGCTCTTAACTTAAAAGAGGGGAGTACGGCGCTTATATTTTCAAATGCGCTACCAATGACGAAATACGAAACGGGAAACGCTCCTTTTGTTTATAACGGTTATTCCACCGAGCAGACAATCGCAATTGTTCAGCAGGCGAAAAACAGGGGAATAAACGTAGGCGGCTGGTTTTCGGGATATTACAACTGCGATGCGGAGGACAAAACGGCAGATATTAATTTTATACTTACTGCGTCGTTATCTCCGAATTTGGAATCGTATTCAAAATCAAAAGACGTAAGAAAAATAACGGACAGAAAAAAAGAAAAAAATCAGGATTTGTGGGACGCTGTTCTTGTAAAGCAGAATGAGAAACGCATATATATTTATCGTTTCGGCGCAGGAAAAGACAGAGTGATTGAATATTAAAAACGGGGCAAAAGCCCCGTTTTAAATTGGAAATTTCATATTTACCGTAAGCCCTTTTTTGGGGAGACTGTTTTGGACGGTTATTCCGCACGGACGTCCGTACATCAGCACAATTCTTGCATTAATATTGTTAAGCCCTATGTGTGTTTCGGGAATATCCGTATCTTTTTTGAAAAGCGCATTCAGCTCATCGGTGGTTTTTTGCGTTATTTCGGAGCAGTTATCGCATACCGAAATAACAAAATATTTTCCCGCGGGGTGTGCCGATATTGTTATTTCGGGCGTACCCTCCGCCGTGCTTATTCCGTATTTGAAGCAGTTTTCCAAAACAGGCTGAATACACATTTTTGTAACCTGCTTGCCGTAAAGACTGCCGTCAATATCCCATGCAACCTTAAACGTATCGCCGTTTCTTGCGCGCATTATTTTCAAATATTCTTCCGTCATGCTTTTTTCTTCCGAAAGCGTTACTGTCATGGTTTCGGTTTTCAGATAGTATCTCATAAGCTTTGAAAGCGAGAGTATTGCCGACGAAAACAGCTGTTTATCCGCCTTTTTGTCAAGCGACATCATGTAAAGCATATTGAGTGTGTTAAATATAAAATGCGGATTCATTTGCCATTGCAGCGCCTTAAGCTGTGCATATTCAAAAATTTTCGTCTTTTTTTGAAGCTCGGATTTGAGCGTGTCGTTTGTCGTAACCATAGACAAAATACTCTGCGCAATTTTTCTTGTTGTTTCATCATTTTCAAGATAATTTTTTGAAATTTCTGAAGTAGGCTGCTCCAGAATTTCCGCAATTTCACGAATGGGGCGGTAGCTCGAATCGGTATACAGAAGAACCATAAATGCCGAAAATACAAGCACAGCCAAAACGCAGAAAATCAGTATAAGATAAGTAAAAAAGTTTGTTCTCTTATAGTCGGGGAGTTCTTCGACAATACCGTACGAAAAATCACCGTATTGGGATTTCATGCTCGATACGGCATAATATTTACCCTTGTTTTTTATTACATCGCTTTTATTGGGCGATTTATTGAGAAGCGACATAAGCTCAGCCGATGAAAGCTCCGTATCGCTTTGATATTCGATTTTATTTGTTTTGTTATTGAAAAAGATAATTTTGTCCGTACCCTCATTTTTGTAAAGACTTAAATGCTGCGCCAAATCTATATTTATAACGCCTGTAATATTTCTTTCGCCTGTGTTTATTGTGTATGTGAAGCTTAAAACATTACCGTAGCTCGGCATAAATCTCGAAAAAACGCATACCTTGCCGTCAGAGCCTTGGAAATTTTCATCATCGAGCCAGCCGAGGTCTTCAAAAGACGCAACACTTGTTGTACCGTTCGTTGTGATGATATAATCCCGATACGGGCTGTAAAGATATATTGAATTAACGGAATTTACCAAAGATGTGCCGATATTAAGCGTTTCCTTAAGCTCGGTAAGCTTTTTTAAAAGAAATTCTTCATTTAGACTTTTTTTTGAAAACATCGTGGCATTTCCCGAGATTATGATTTTACCGAGCTGAACATAGTAGGTGGAAAAAAATTCTTCACTTAAATTATGAATATTCTGTATGCTTTTGTCAACATTTTCAATCGATTTATCACGCTGATTTTTAAGATTGCTCCAGCCGATTAAAACCATAAGAAAAATGATAACTACAAGAAAGCACCCCGTTATAAGAAGTGCGTTTTTAAAGAAAAAATATCCGTTTTTCTTAATTTCTTTTATGCTGAACTTTATATCCATAGCTATTCTTCAACTTTCTTTCCGAGTACGTTTTGAATATAATCTTTAGGCGTATATCCCGTATAAAGCTTAAATACTCTGAAAAAATATTTTGTGTTTTCGTAGCCGACTTTTTCGGCAATTTCATATATTTTATATTTGTTTTCCTTAAGCAT